>NZ_JADBUN010000214.1:0-34311 GCF_020245625.1 Microcystis sp. M049S2
CAGGTGGTCAACTACCTAATTTTCAGGGAAAAAGTACCTCAATTTTCCCCCTGATCACTCCCATGCCTGGTACTTTTTGATTGACAAAAAGTCTAAAAGTCTTACCCAACAAGGTTTTTAGATTTATTCAGCAGACCCTAATTAGGGTTTGCGGCAAAAAGTAGGGGCGAAGCATTCGGATAGAAAATCTACGGTTTCACCGATAGGTTATTGCCCGAATGCTTCGCCCCTACAGGACGCGGGCCGATGAAGACGCAAGGTTTTGAACGACGATTCTCTCAAAATTTGCACCTGTTTCGCTCGTAAAGCCACAAAACTCTTACCTTGCCTACATTTCACATTTATTCAGCAAACCCTAGATATAACTTAATCCATCGCTTTTCTTGATTGAGATTAAACTAATGTTTGTGTTGTTAATCAGTGAGGTAAACTAATGACTACAGTTGAATTAAAACAAGCCAAAAATCAACTTAATGAGTTATTGGAAGCTGTACTTGAAGGTGAAGAAATTATCATCACAGAAAATAATGAACCTGTAGTTAAATTAAGTCCTGTAAAGTTAGCCAAGAAACCACCGCTTCAACCGAGAAGTGCTGCGGGAAAATTTTGGATAGCCGATGATTTTGATGCCCCTTTAACTGATTTTGAAGATTATCAATAATTATGCTCAAAGTTTTAATAGATAGTCATGTATTTCTTTGGTATGTCACTAATAATAAACAATGGAGAGACAACCATAAAATTATGATTAATGAAAAAGAAAATCTAGTTTATCTTAGTTAAGGTAGTTTTGGGAAAATGACGATCAAATATAGTCTGGGAAAATTAACTTTTGATTCACCTTTTCGAGAATTTATTGAGTCACAAATTCAGAGCAATGATTGGGAAATTTTGCCCCTCAATTTACTACATTTTGAACGAGTAGCGCAATTGCCTTTTCAGCATTGTATTAGGTATGTATGGGGTAAGTTCAGTTATATTACCGGATCTTCTCGTTTCCGTAGCACCCCTAGAACCACTGAGAACAGAGGAGATCACTTTTCTGCAATTCCTGTGAACGGTTGAATAAAACCATCCACACCGACAAAGGAGGTGAGGGGCGACCAGTTTAAAATATCCTCTAAAATTGATTGATAGCCCTGGACATTGGGATGAAGTCCATCTTCCATTAATCTTTCTTGACACCACAGATCACCCCGGTTCATCCAGAGATCAAATAAATCGAGATAGGGAATATTTTGCTCTAGACAAGCTTGTTTAGTGGTTTCCTTAAAACTATACTGATCGCGATGGTTGAAGTAAAAGCAATCTAAAAAGGGCATTTTACGCTCATCTACCGGAATCATACCTATAAACAAAACCGGGCAAAGAGAACGGGCCCGGCCGAGTAAATGTTCAATTTGAGTTTGAAAAAGATCGTGATCGGTATAGGTGCGACCATCGGGCCGGCCTAAACGGGCTGTATCATTAACACCGACGGAGAGAAGAATCAGGTCGGGGAGACGATTGCGAATTTCTCCCCTGAGACGAAATTCCTGTTCTAAACGTTCTGACACTTGTACCACTCGATCGCCGCGAATCCCCAAATTATACAGGGCATGACCGGCACTTTCCATCCACAAACGACGTAGACGCTCGGCCCAACCGCCACCCACGGGGTCGCCATAGCCATAAACAAGGCTATCTCCTAAAGCGACGATTTTGAGGGGATGGGTCATGATTGCGTCTTTGTCTTTAGTAGGAGGAGGAAGAGTTTGCATGATCGCTCGATCGAATCGGTTGTCCTTTACACTTGTAAACGGATTTGGTTAAACTGTCCGTGTATTATACTACATTAGAAAATTTTTCCCGCCAGTTAACTTATCTGATATCAGCCAGGTGCTGACACCGACCAGTATAAAACAGCCCGATGATCATTCCTTGCCTCCGAGTCATTTCCGGGCTAAATCTACTATAAAATTTATGGTTAAAACCTAGATAACTCGATGACTACTCGTTTACAACGCGCGGTTCAAGACCAAGAATTTTTGATTACAGCCGAGATTACTCCCCCGAAAGGGGGTAATACCAGTCATATGCTAGAAATGGCCCTCTGGCTAAAAAATCGTGTTCATGCGGCTAATATTACCGATGGCAGTCGCGCCGTAGTGCGAATGTCCTCTCTGGCTGCCTCCGCTATTCTCTATCAACACGACATCGAACCCATCTGTCAAATGGCCTGTCGCGATCGCAATGTGATCGGATTACAAGCAGATCTAATGGGCGCTCATGCCTTGGGATTGAGAAATATACTAGCTTTAACTGGAGATCCCGTCAAAGCAGGAGATCACCCCCAGGCTAGAGCAGTTTTTGACCTAGAATCGGTACGTTTGTTAAAATTAATCGATAAATTAAATAAAGGTTTTGACTTTAACGATAAATCTTTACCCGATGGATCCCTAGAACTTTTTGCCGGGGCTGCCGTCGATGTGCAGTCAAAAAGTTGGTCTGGTCTTCAACGCCGTTTTGAGCGTAAAATCGAAGCGGGAGCGCAGTTTTTTCAAAGTCAATTAGTTACGGATTTCGAGTGCCTTGATAAGTTCATGCAACAGGTGGCCTCCCTCGCCGATAAACCAGTTCTAGCGGGGATTTTTCTGTTAAAATCAGCTAAAAATGCCGTATTTTTAAATAAAAATGTGCCGGGGGTGCAAATTCCCGACCAGATCATTCAAAGACTCGCCGATGCAGCCCATCCCCTCGAAGAAGGTATCAAAATCGCCGCCGAACAAATAAAATTAGCCCAGCAGTTATGTCAAGGTGTCCACATCATGGCGATTAAACGGGAGGATTTAGTCCCGAAAATTCTCGATGTGGCCGGTATCCCGCCAATACATAACTGAGATGAAAAGTCAATAGTTTTTATAAAAAATTAACTTCCATTTTGACTAGCGGTCTTTTGACAAGAATTCTACCCCTAACCTAGTATGGTAAGGCTCAAAGCATCTTCGGGGTTAAAAGCATGGATTCCAATCTAGGTCAAGAAAAAGAGAATAGTTGTGGTAATTCCGGGCGAAAATGGTTGTCGATCGGTATTGCTCCCACTGGTATAATTTCTATTGGCATTGTTCCCATGGGCGTTATTTCCATCGGTATTGTTCCTATGGGAATAGTTTCCATTGGAACCGTGGCCATGGGGACAATTGCGGCCGGTTTTGTTTCCATGGGACTTTTCAGTATTGGTAGCGTTGGGATGGGATTAAATAACGGCCATTTTTCCAATCTTAATTCTCCCCCTGCTGAATCTCCCCATAAACATCATCAGCATTAAAATCAAGATTTGACTAGCAATCATGAATTATTCCATCCGTGCTGCCGTTGCTACCGATGTCAAGGCTATTTTTGACTTAATTGTTGCCTTAGCGGCCTATCAAGAACTCAGCCATTTAATGACAGGAAATAGTCAAGCTTTAGGGGAGCATTTATTGGGAGAAAAACCCTACATCGAAGCATTGGTGGCGGAAGTAGAGGGTAAAATAGTCGGTTTTGCCCTATTTTTTGCTAACTATTCCACCTTTATAACTAAACCGGGGATTTATCTGGAAGATATCTTCGTTTTACCCGATTATCGTAGTCAAGGTATCGGGAAAGCTTTACTAATGGCTGTGGCTAAAATTGCCGTCGCTAGGGATGCAGGACTTTTAGAATGGACTGTCTTAGAGTGGAATCAACTGGCGATCGATTTTTATGGAAAAATGGGGGCTAAGGTCTTCAAAGAGTGGCAAATTTGTCGCCTCACCGGGACTGCTTTAACCCAATTGGGTAATAGCGATAAATAAGTCAGTCCCGATGCAACAAGTTACACCGTCAAGCATGAAAATATTCTGATCCTAAATCCGGTTAATGAACTACCCCGCCGCAAGCGGACGGGGTAGTTCATTAATTCGGCGCAGATTTTCAAACCCTTGTCTTTCATTTTTACTCACTTTAAAAACTTCTATTTTTCTTGATATTTTTCGTCCATGACTATTATCTTGTTCGAGAAAGCAACTTTCTGCCTTTGAGGAATTACTTAGGTCTTGTATTCGCTGATAAAGATTTTTCTGATTTCCTTTAACGGTGATAACATAATCATTTTTACTCTTGGCTATTAAGCTGATTGTTTTTTTCTGACAATGTAAAGCATCGCCAGTAAAAACTTTATTTTGGAGAGTGCAATCTTCAATTATAGCTTGACCTTCGTCGATTTCAGACCCTTTTTTGTTTTCGATTCTTTTTAAGTGTAGTACTAAGCCACTTTCTTGACTAAACAATGAAACAAACATAATAAAATTTTGTTGTTCATTGTTAGGATTCTTTAGGGTGTTTTTGAGACTTTTTCCATCTATATCTAGCCAATTTATATCATCTCTTTGTCCATATTCTTCTAATGCCCATTCATTGAACACTTTTAACAGACTCTGCCATTCTACTCCCATCATTACCCTTCTAATTGTTGAATAGGATGGGACTCTTTCTGGAATTATGTTAAATTCTTGACTGAGCCTGTGCCGACCCTTCGACTTGGCTCAGGGCAAGTTATTTTTAGCAAACTCTCCTAGCTCTCTATAACCTGAGTATCCTAACATTGTTCCCAGCATTATTACTACTAATACTATCCATAAAGGGGGTCTTTTTCCTTTATCTTTCCGAAAGTCCTTGAGTTGTTTCATTTTTTCTATTAAGCTCAACATATATTTTAAATTTTGGCGGTCACTTCTCATTTTACAAAGACAGTGATCGCTTTTACTTTTGATATTCTGATGGGAGAATGAAACAGCCCTAGGGGTTTGGGGGGTAGAACCCCCCAAAAGCTTGGATTGAGTGATCAAGTGTAAAGTAATACTAAATCCCTTGAGTATGGGCTACATATCAGGAAAGGCACTGACTGGAAAATAGAAGCTGAAATAACGCCAATTCGTCAATCAGAATATTTTCATGCTTGGCGGTGCCAACTTTGGCATCAGGACTGCCCTCTAACCGAGAATCAGAGATCGGTAGAATGGAAAAAAACCAGATCGAGCAATGTTACGGTTAAAAACTTGGCAAGGGTTGATTTTAGCAGTTCCGATCGCAGCCGTGGTCATCTTTCTGATCGTGGCCGCCAGTGTCCAGATCAATCAATGGGGTTTAAACTGGATTTGGGCAGTTTTTACCCTGATTTTTGTGGCTTGGCGCTTCCTGTTGGTCAAATGGACGCGCCCAGCAGTCGGGGAAATTGAAGCCGCCATCGAGGAAATTAAGGCAGAATTAACCCCTCCTGACGGTGATTCTGGGGGCAATGTCGAGGAAATTATCGAGAGGATTATCGTCGAGGCCCGCAATGATCGCCCGGTTTGGGAAGATTGGGCGACTTTTTGGCAACGCTGTCAGGATTTGGTCAGTGCCATCGCTCAGATATATTACCCCGATGTCAAGTACCCCTTATTAAATATTTACATTCCCCAGGCCTACGGTTTAATTCGGGGAACCGTCGATGATAGCGATCGCTGGATGCAGAATCTTTCCCCGGCCTTGAATCAAATCACCATCGGCCAAGCCTATCAGGCCTACGAAGTTTATCAAAAATTGCAACCCTCAGCCCGGAAACTTTGGCAAGTCTGGAATTGGGCGCAATGGGTGATCAATCCCGCTGCGGCTGTGGCTAAAGTTGCCAGTCAAAAGTACAGCGATCGAGCGGATCAGCAATTATTAGTCAATTTAGGGCAAGTTTTGCGGGAAAATGCCCTGAGAAACCTCTCTCGCCAAGCGGTGTTACTCTACAGTGGCGGCAATCTCGCCCCAACTCTCCCCACCAAGACCAAAATCGCCACCACTACTCTCAAGGAAATCCTCGCCCAAGCTGAACCGATCACGGAAATCGATCGCCAACCGGTTAACATTCTGCTGGTTGGACGCACCGGGGCCGGCAAAAGCAGTTTAATCAATACTCTCTTTCGGGCCGATTTAGCCCAAGTGGATCTATTGCCCAGTACCGATGCCATCCAATCCTACCATTGGCAAACCCCAGAAGGGGACGAGTTAATCCTCTGGGATACCCCGGGCTACGAACAGGCAAATCGGGCTGATGATCGGCAAAAGGTTCTTAATTATGCCAAAAACGCCGATTTATTGATTCTGGTAACTCCCGCCCTCGATCCCGCTCTAGCCATGGATGAGGCTTTTCTTAAAGATTTGCAACAAACTATTGACAATTTACCAGTTATAGTCTGTGTTTCTCAAGTCGATCGCCTGCGTCCGCTGCGAGAGTGGCAACCTCCCTATAATTGGCTGACGGGAGAAAGTCCTAAAGAAGTCAATATCCGCGAATGCTTGCAGTATCGGGCGGAATTATTCGAGGATCTATGCGATCGCATTTTGCCGATGGTCAGTCAACAGCCGGATAGAGAAGCTTGGGGGGATGAGGAGTTATCAATCGCTTTGCTGGGGGCAATTTCACCCGCAAAACAGTTGCGTTTAGCCCGTTTTTTAGCGGATTTAGAAACTCGAACTCTGGCAGCGGCGAAAATAATCGATCGCTATACTTTACAGATGGCCACGGGACAAGGTTTAACGGCCCTATTAAAAAGTCCTATTCTAGGTTTTATCTCCACTTTAGCCACGGGAAGACCGACTTTAGCCTATCTTTTAGCTGAACAAATTCCTGTGGAACAATTACCAGTAGCGATCGGTAAATTACAGATGGCCTACGAGCTTTATTCTCTCTTGAATCCAGAGAATAAAAGTTTTGATTTATTGGCACTTTGGCCAATACTATTAGAAAATTCTAGCACTGCCGACAGGGAAGCTTGGGCCTGGGGTCATGCTCTGGTAGAATATTGGACAAAGGACTTATCGATCGAACAGTTCCGGTCAAGTTATCAGGGGTATTTAGAAACGACAAAAACAGGCCTGTAGTCAGATTAATTAAGCTAAAACTTTATTCCACTTTAAAAGTATAGGAGAGTGGGGAGGAGAGGTTTCTGGGGTTGAGATTTCTAGCCTTTGTACTAAAATTCCTCAGTATGCGGTTTAAATGCAGTGCAGCTTAGATGGGTACGGGAATAAAATAATTACTCAAATCTTTGTTTTTAGGTGTGTTATCGCAGAATAATATACCTTGTTTGATCAATAACTTTTTGGGTTTCTATGTCGCTATAACAATGCTAGATATCATCTAAAAGATGGTTGAATTGACCTCTCAACAAATCTAGGTTCTGATTAGCCTTTTCAAGTTGAAGACTCAGTTTTTTTATTTCCGACTCTTGAAGGCTTATCTTTTCAGAAAGATCGTCTATCTGTTGTTTGCAAGAGTCTAGATATCCACTTTTTATGATATCAATAGCATCAAAGTAAGAAATTTTTTGGTCATTCATAAAGCAATATATCTGACATATTTGCTCTAAATTCGATAGTAGAAAATCATTTTTAAATATATCCGAAAATGATATTATACTGGACACGTCAAAACTTTTGTGTCTCAGGGAAAGGATAAGTTTTTCGATATTTTGATGATTATTGGAAAAAGTGTCACTTGAAAATATTTCTATAAATTTACTGATTTCTATTTTCTTGCTTTCTAAGAACAATAACAATTTTAGAGTTTTTGTCTTTATTCGTATTTTTAGATATTCTGCAATCTCAAGGTTATATTTTTGTTCAAAAACAAATTCCAATAGATCTTTAAATGTAACTATTTTTTTAGATACTTCATCGTATGGAATTTCTATGTCAAATTCCTGCTCTATTTGATACAAGAAATTTAGAGCATCATCTTCATCTCCACCATTTGATAATTCAAGAATATAATTATACTCAGTTTTAAAGATGACAAAATCTAAAACTGGCTGAGGTATTTCAGAAACTTCAAATACTTCTATCACAATATTATAAATTCTTGAATAAGTTCTTGAATAAATATCTTCATAAGTTTTATTGTTCATATCCATAATTATAACTATTTTGTTTGTGTTAAAGGTCATCCAATGACAGACTGGCTTGAGTGTAGCATTTTTATTAAACTAATGCAAGCACAAGTAATACTCAACCCTGTTTAAAAAGTATAGAAAAGTAGGCAGGGTAGAACGGTAGGCGAGTGGACAGATTTGGTATAATGCTTCAGCAATTATTGAGATGTTAATTTATTGTAAGCAGAAATAATCGCCGCGTTTTCCCAATCATCATCAAAAGGAAGTGCATCGGGATCTGACAAAGCATTAGCCTCGATTTCTAGATCACCCATCGATTTAACTCGCTCCCAATCGGTTAAATTATTAATATCTGGGGGATTATTTGTTATATTTATCCTTCCTAAAGCTAGTCTTTCCAGATGCTGTGGTCAGTGCAGAACTACAGTGATATACTAAGGATAACTTGATCAATACTTTCTAGGGAGATTTTGCTATCAATTCCCAGAAAGTATCGGGGTTTAGGTTTTGCGTCCGAGAAAATTAATAATCCGGGGACTAATTTCTTTTGACCAATGTTCTTGGGGATAGTGTTTTGCTTCCGCGAGGGGGATTAATTCCACTCCTGATTTAGTAGCTAATTTTTCGACAGTGACAGAAGATAACCAAGGATCGGCCATTCCCCAGACAAAAAGGATAGGTTTTTCAAAGTTCTCTAAACCTGTCTCAATTTCTGCCATAGTTTTCGATAGGTTTAAATTGCGAATCGTGGCCAGTAAAGCGCGACCCACTGCCGAAGTTTTTAGATAAGGTTGACGGAAAATAGCCAGATCTGCATCACTAATCACAAAACCGCTACCAGTTTCTAAAGTACGATCGACTAATAAGGGGTCTTGAGTCGCCATATCTCCGAGGAAAGGTATCCCCCATTGTTTCATTATCCAGGGTAATTTAACATCACTGGAGAGGGGAGTATTTAAAACGATCAAGCGCTCAATTTTATCAGGATTTTCTAGGGCGTATTGTAAACCGACGGAGGCTAAAAAACCCTGGACAATGAGGGAGATTTTCGGCAATTGGAGAGCTTGAATAAAATCGGCCAAAGCTTGACAAAAAGCGCTAGGTGTGTAGGCGAATTCTCTGGCATCGGGTTTAGCGGATAAACCGGAACCGATCCAATCGGGGGCAATAGCATTAATGTTATATTCTTCTAAACTGGTCAATAATTCCCGCCAAATATAGCCATGGGCGGGTAAACCATGGAGTAGGATCACGGGGGTTGTGTCCGGTTGTTGATCGGGGTTAACCTGTCGATAGAACCACTTGAGAGAGCCGACTTCGAGAAAATTTTCTAAAATAGCCATGGTTAATGGGGGATTAATAATCATTAACCATTGTCTAACGTCTAGGAACCGATCGCACCGGCAAATTTCCCACCCCGGCAGTTATAGGGAGCTTGCGTCGAGACTTTGTGCTTCTCCGGGGGTTAAGGGCAAATGAAGACCGCATTCTTGTTTTAAACCCTTGAAACGGGTGTCTCGTTCGTTGCTATCATCGGCGGTTAAAGGCCGACTGGAGTGCCAATCGCCGACGGAGACATAACCCAGATCAAAATAGGGATGGTAGGGAAGATCGTATTTAGTCAGATAGTCGTAGATGGTTTTGGCATTCCAGTCAAGGATCGGTAATATTTTGTAACGTTCGCCCTGTTGATTGACCCATTGGAGAGTTTTGCGGTGGTCGGTTTGGTCGCGACGTAAACCTGCTAACCAAGCGGTGGCCTTTAATTCCTTCAGGGCCCGTTGCATCGGCTCCACCTTGCGGATTTTGTCGTAGAGATTAAGGGAGTCGAGATCGTTATTTGACCACAGTTTACCGTGGATTGCTTCCATGCGGGCGGGACTGAGGGGAGATTGATAAACTTTCAGGTTTAAATGGAGGCGTTGGCTTAAGTCTTCGGCAAATTGATAGGTTTCTGGGGGAAGATAGCCGGTATCGATCCAAATGATGGGAATATCGGGGATAATTGCGGTGACGAGGTGCAACATCACCGCCGCCTGAATGCCGAAACTGGTACTCATCACCAAACCTTCCCCAAAGGTGGCCGCAGCCCAAGCGACGATTTCTGCGGCGTTAGCGGAGTCAAAACGTTGATTAATTCTGGCGAGGTCGAGGGATAGAGGGGAGGAAAAAGACCGGTCGGCAGTGGCGATGAAGGCGGTTTCTAGGGCCTGTGGATGAGAATTAAGCAAGTGTAAATCTGGCATTCTGGCTAAGATTTAAGGTGTACAGTAGCGGCGGATACTGATAGAGTCCAATCTATCCCTGTAATTGGATTATAGCATTGGGCCATTGGCCCGTTCTAGCTATTCCTTTTCCTTTCCAGAGCCTGGTTATTCGATCGAGGATAATGGAACTATCAGGCCTCAATTGTATCTTAATGGCTGATTTCAGGATAATTGGACTCTCAGCCCCGCTACTGCTAGAAAAGTTACTATTTAGGGTCTGCTGAAAAAGTTTTTCGTGGGGACAGGGTGTGGGGTGTGGGGTGTGGGGTGTAGGGTGTAGGGTTTTACCGATTTTGAGGGGGTCAATTACCTAATTTTCAGGGAAAAAGTCCCTGAATTTTCCCCCCGATCACTCCCATATTTGCTACTTTTTGATTGACAAAAAGTCTAAAAGTCTTAGCCAACAAGGTTTTTAGATTTATTCAGCCAACCATATTTAGTAATTTTTTACTTTAAGTTAAGAAACTTATCTAAGGCTAGAACCATATTCGGCGGCCAACGGCGCACGCTTTTTACCCAATCGAGGTCTTGATAGCGGGTATCCATGCCAACGGCGGCCACCCAATTGCTTTCCGCTTCTCCCTGTTGTCCTTGGGTCCATAAAACCGCGCTTAAGGCGGCTCTGACATCGGGGAACATGGGGTATTTGCGGGCAATATTCCGCATTTTTTGGACTGCTTCGGGATATCTGCCCAATTCGTACAGGGCCAGCGCCAGATTAGCTTGCGCCCAGGCAAAATTTGGGGCTAGTTGAGTGGCTTGGCGATAGTCTTTGACGGCGGCTTCCCAGTCCCCTAAACCGCCTTCGGCGTTGCCGCGATTGTTATAGGCAAAGGCATCATTGGGGGCCAGTTCTAAAACTTTATTATAATCGGCGATCGCTTCTTGATATTTGCCTTCTCCTTCTAAAGCGGTGCCACGATTGAGGTAGGGATCGGGGGCATCGGGGGTAATGGCGATTGCTTGGTTAAAGTCAGCGATCGCATCCTCTAATTTATTGAGGCTGACTCTGGCATTGCCGCGATTACTCCAGACGGCAGGATTAGTGGGGAATTTGGCGACTAATTCGGTCCAATAGTTTTCGGCCTGGGCGTAATCACCTTTTTCTGTAGCTTCTAGGGCTTTTTCAGCGATAACTTCCCCTTCTCTCATCTGTTCTTCGCTAATAGTCGGGCTATCGGCATAGGCCGCTATGGGTAGGGCAAAAAAGAGTAATAGACTCAATACACAAGCAGTGATCCAACGCATAATTACTTCATAATTTGTTACTTAATCTTTTCTCAATCTACCCTACTTAGGTGAACTCTGCCCTAGATAGTCTTGATAGCCTAGTCGTTGAAGATTGCTTTGTTTTTCGAGGACGGAATCGGTGAGGGATTGACGATAGGCGATAACTTGCTCTAAAAGATCAGTATTACCAGTGGCGAGAATTTGAACCGCTAAAAGTCCGGCATTTTTGGCATTACCGATCGCCACCGTGGCCACGGGAATGCCTGCGGGCATCTGTACAATTGAATAGAGAGAGTCTAACCCTTGTAAAGTGCGCGTGACTACGGGAACCCCAATCACGGGTAAGGGAGTTAAAGATGCCACCATTCCGGGTAAATGGGCAGCGCCGCCGGCTCCAGCGATAATCACTTTTATTCCCCTCAAATGAGCGTTTTTGCCGTATTCAAACATTTTTTCTGGGGTACGATGGGCTGAGACGATGGCGACTTCGTGGCTAATCTGAAAAACCTCTAAAACTGCGATCGCTTCTTTCATGGTGGGTAAGTCGGAATCACTGCCCATAATCACACCCACTAGGGGCGCTGCTGTCACCATAGCTACTAAAAAATAATTTTGCTTTTTAATCTTATAGCAGGGTTTGTTATTTTGTCTTCAAACCCGACTGATCAGATTTCCCCTAAATTGTATCGGGATCAATGCCTAATTCTCGCAATTTTTGGGCCAATTTTTCCTTAGCTTGTCGTTCCCTTTCTTTCTCTAAAAGAGCCTGTTCTTTCTCTAAAATAGCCTGTTCTTTCTCTAAAAGAGCCTGTTCTTTTGCCTGTCTTTGCTCTAATTCCGCTTCTTGAGGAGTGGGGACTAATTGACCATCGGCGGTAAAATAACGCAGTTTACAGTCAAATATGCCTAAATATAATCCTAACTGTTCACTCCAGAGATAACCCTGTTCATTGGGAGAAATGGCTTGATATTGTCCCTCAATTAGTCTAAATCCTTGCAATTCTAAACTATTGGGATCGAACCCAAAATAATTAGGAGTGCGAAAGGTATTTTGATAGAGAATTTTCTTGTTATTGCGGTCAATATTGGCCGTAGAATCGGAAAGAATCTCGACAATTACATCGGGATATTTACCCTGTTCTCTCCAAACCACCCAACTTTTGCGGGGACGCTTTTCGGTATCTAAAACCACAAAAAAATCAGGACCCCAGAAATCGCGCTTTTTTAGTTGTTCCTCGTTGTAGTAGATGGTTAGATTTCCCGAAGCGTAGTAATCACTCCTCTCGCGCCATAATAATTCTAGACAACTAAGGAGAATGATGATCTGTTGCAGGTTTAGATCACTTTCCAAGGGTGGTTCATCACTCCATAAATCTGTGGGGGGACAGGTAACTTCTGGGATAATGTCTAGGGCTGTCATGACTTTTCCCGGTATTTTAGGATTGATTAATTATAGCTTTTTCTCACAATTGCAGAGATAAGGCGGGGGGATTTTAACCAATAACTTAAGTAGGTAGGCGTTAAAAATCATCAGACACCCCCCTTATCAAGGGTAGGGTTGATTCATGAATCAACCCTACCTTATCAAGGAGGGCAGGGGGGATCGAACCTAAAATCCATTTTTAATTTAATTATAACCAATAACTTAATCCTATACCTTGACCGATCGCCTTTCGCACTTTATCCTAGCGCCATGGGCAAATATCTTAAAACTTCTATACAATGGCCCCCAATAAGCCCGATAACAACGATGACTGAAACCTTAATTCAACCTGCAACCCTAGTAGAACTCTTACGTTACCGCGCCACGGCACAACCAGAGGGCCATGCCTACACTTTTCTTATCGATGGTAGAAAAGAAACCCCACCTTTAACCTACAGTGAACTCGATCGCCAAGCAAGAGCAATCGCCGCCTATTTGCAAAAATACCAGGCCCAAGGGGAACGCGCCCTATTACTCTATCCTCAAAGTTTAGAAGTAGTGGCCGCTTTTTGTGGTTGTCTCTACGGGGGAGTGATTGCCATTCCCGTCCCCCCACCGGAATCGGGACGACTTAAGCGCACTCTGCCCCGTTTACGCGCAATTGTCAAGGATGCTAATGCCACCTTTGCCCTAGTTACCGAAAGTATTCTGACTCTTATTGAAGGCGTTAGGGAAGAATTCCCAGAATTCGACCAAATGAAATGGATTACTACCGAAAGCATTGATATTTCCTTGGCAGACCAATGGCAAGATCCCCAGGTGGATAAATCGGCGCTTGCTTATCTGCAATATACCTCTGGTTCGACTAATATCCCCAAAGGGGTGATGCTAAGTCATTTTAACCTGATGCACCATTGCGGTTACTTGCAAAAAGCTTGTGGTTACGAACCGGATAGCGTTACCCTCACTTGGATGCCCTATTTTCACGATTACGGGTTAGTCGAGGGTATAACCGTCCCCCTCTACAACGGTACACCCTGCTATCTCATGTCTCCCTTTGCTTTTATTAAGCGTCCGATGCAGTGGTTAAAAAATATTACTAAGTACAAAGTTACTCATAGTCAGGCCCCCAACTTCGCCTATGATCTTTGTACTCGCAGGATTAAAGCTGCCGATTTAGCGGAATTAGACCTGAGCAGTTGGCAGGCGGCGGGAAATGCCGCCGAACCGATTAACCCAAAAGTTATGGCTAAATTTGTCGATACTTTTGCAGATTATGGCTTTTCTTGGCAAACTTTCGCCCCTGCCTACGGATTAGCTGAATATACCCTGTTGATTTCCAATAAACCCAAGGGAACCACCCCAATTATCACCGCTTTGGATGCCACCGCCTACGAACGCGGTAAAATTGTCCCTGTAGGTTCCGATCAAACCACTGGAGTTAGATACGTCCCCAGTTGTGGTCGTCGCGTCTGTGATACCCGTATAGCTATGGTTAATCCCGATACTTTTACCCTTTGTGCAGCCGATGAAGTGGGCGAAATTTGGGCCAGTGACCCCAGTATGGCCGCTGGATATTGGCAACGGGAAGACGCAACCAAAGAGACTTTTCAAGCTTATCTTGCTGATACAGGAGAAGGGCCGTTTTTACGCACCGGAGATTTAGGTTTTCTTCTCGATGGGGAATTACATATCACGGGACGGATTAAGGATTTAATTATTGTCCGTGGCAGTAATCATTATCCCCAAGATTTAGAATGGTCAGTACAGCATCTTAATGAGGTTTTTCGTCCCGATTATGGTGCGGCTTTTTCTATTGAAGATAATGGCGAGGAACAGTTAGTTATTGTCCAGGAATTGGAACGTCGCAGCGGCGAATTAGATACGGCCAAATTAATTGCTGATATTCGTCAGGAAATCGCCGAAGAACACGAAATTATGACCCATGCGATTGTTCTGGCTAAATCGGGAACAATTCTCAAAACTGCCAGTGGCAAAATTCAACGCCGCGCTATTAAACAGAATTTTCTCAATGGCAATATGAGTGTTATCGATGCTTGGTCAGAAAATCCTCAGTTAGTTAGTAAATTTGATCGCTCTATTTCTGAAACAGAAGCATAGTTTTTCGGGTGGGCAATGCTCACCCGATCGAGGATAAAGGCTCTTCTGGGTTCTGTGTGATAAGTTTAAGCGATATAGGATAGATCAATCTTTGTGTCCTCTGTGTCTGGAGTGGTTCCTTCCACTCCCTCGCCAGCAGGACTGTATTTGGTGAATACATTTTACCCACCAAACCTAAGAGAGCCAAGGCACTACTTAGAACGAGGCGACTTGTGGGGAAAGGTAGAAATTAAGAGGCAAATAATCCCGATGTTAATAAAGACATCAGCCAGATTAAAAACAGGAAAATTAATCAATCTAAAATCGAGAAAATCCACCACATAACCAAACAAAAAGCGATCGATACCATTGCCGAAAGCCCCTGCTAAAATAAAACCGTAGGCTAATTGTTCCCAACGACTTAAATGCGGTCCAAAGTAAGCAAAAGCCATTAATCCCAAACTAACTAATAAGGATAGCCATTTTAGCCAACCAACACCGCCACGAAAAGCACTAAAAGCCGCCCCAGTATTAATCACATAGGTAAAATGAAAAACCCCCGGAATAATCGGGAAAGTATCACCAATTTGCTCAAAACTCTGCACGGTTATATACTTAGTTAATTGGTCTAAAATTAGACCAATAACTGCCACTATCCAAAACCAGCGATTTTTTTTTAACATTGGCTGTGGCATCAATAAAATAATAATTTACGGAAGAAAAAGGCAATAATTACCACCACACAAATTACTACTAACTGCCCTAAAAATGGCCAGACTGAATAATTCATAAATAGGGTGGGCAAACTATCGGGAAAGGTGATTTGACTGGCTTGGGGCTGAAAAATCGACAATCCCAGCATATATAATAAACCGCACAGATGAATCACTAACAAACCGGCAAAAGCACTTAAAGCCAGGGTTTCTATCTTGGCGCGCCAGCGAAAAGCCAACCAACCACACAGCCATGCCCCCGGCATAAAGCCTAAAATATAGCCAAAACTGGGTTCTTTCAGATAACCCATTCCCCCACCCTGGGCAAACACCGGCAACCAAGTTAAACCGAGAAAAATATAGGCCACCTGGGCGAGAAGCCCGGCATTTTTGCCCCCCAGACAGCCCGTTAATAATACTGCGCCAATTTGGTAAGTTATGCCTAGTTTTTGCGAAGATAGACCCGCAGCCGACCAACTAGCTAGGCTCACTGGAACGAATGTACTAAAAATTGTCAGCAGCAAACCAATCAAGGCCCAGATTAACTCATTGGGAACCGATGCGGAAGTGCGCCGCGGCGGAGATTCTCGTCCTCGACGTGATTTAGGTTGCCTGTTGGGGTTGGTATTCACCGGGGATGGGGGCTTCTCCTCCTATTAAACTAAGATCAGCCAACATCGCCTGATCCTGTTGGGGGGGTTGTCCTAGAGTGGTCAAATAATGCCCAATCAGCATAGCATTAATTCCCGATTTTAGCCCCAGATTTTGCAATTCTCCCATAACTGCCTCTCGTCCCCCGGCATAACGGAGGATTTGTTGGGGTAAGATAAACCGGAAAATAGCGATCGCTTTTAGGGCAGTCAAGGGATCCAGTTTGGGTAAATGACCTAAAGGGGTGCCACTTCTGGGGTTTAATAGGTTAATCGGCACTGATTCCACTTCTAATTCCGCCAGAGAAAAAGCTAAATCAATGCGATCGCTCCAACTTTCCCCCATACCGATAATTCCCCCCGTACAAGCTTGAATTCCCGCCGCTTTCAGGTTTTTTACCGTTTCTACCCGATCCTGCCAACTGTGGGTGGAGACCACGTTAGGATAAAAATTCTCGGAAGCTTCCAGATTGTGATTATAACGGGTAACTCCGGCTTCTTTTAAGGCCTGGGCTTGGGGGAGGGTTAACTCTCCCAGGGCGCAGCAGGGTTTAATATTGGCGGTTTCGATGATTTCTTGAACTGTGGCCAGTATTTCCTCGAATTCCTGCGATTTGGGGCTATTGTACTTTAATCCCCGACCTTGACTAACTAAACAGAAGCGTTTGGCCCCCGCTTCGGCTGCCGCTTTCGCATGGCTGACGATTTCCTCGCGACTTTTTAAACCGTAGATAGGCGAATCTTGACCGGGATGGTGGGCGGATTGGGAACAAAAACTGCAATTTTCCGAACAACTTCCCGATTTTATGTTGATAATGCTACATAAATCCACCGTATTGCCACAACAGGCCTGACGAATGCGATCAGCAGCCTCACATAAGCTGAAAATATTTTCCTGACCTTCGATCGCAGTTAAAGCCAGGGCCTCTTGCTTACTGAGTCGATCGCCGGCGATAATCTGATTAGCCCTAGTCTGTAACCAGTTTTTTAAGGCTTCTCCCTCCACGGGGATAGATTGAGTAGCGGTGTGTGTAGAGACTTGTACCACGTCGTTTATGCTCTAACTAAGTTAGGCTCATCTTATCATTATTCAGTTACCGGGGAAAGATTAATAAAAAACTTTAGAAAAAAATACCCTTTTGTGCTAGACTACCCGCAAAAGTTATCTTGTCTCCGATTTTATGAAAGTTATTCCGACGGAAATTCCTGATGTTTTAATCATTGAACCGCAAGTTTACGGAGACGATCGAGGTTTTTTCTTGGAGAGTTTTAATCAGAAAGATTTTCGAGAAAAAACTGGGGTTAATACCACTTTTGTCCAGGATAATCACTCTATGTCCTTAAAAAATGTCCTGCGAGGATTGCACTATCAAATCCCCAATCCCCAGGGTAAACTGGTGCGAGTAGTGAGCGGTAGTGTTTTTGATGTGGCAGTGGATGCGCGTAAAAGTTCCCCCACTTTTGGGCAATGGGTAGGCTGTATTTTAAGTGCGGAAAATAAACGTATTTTCTGGGTTCCCGAAGGTTTTGCCCATGGCTTTCTAGTCCTCTCTGAACGAGCAGAATTTCTCTACAAAACCACTAATTATTATTATCCCCAATACGAAAAAACTATTTTATGGAATGATGCCGATTTAGGGATTGACTGGCCCCTAGATACCCCGCCGATTCTCTCCCCTAAAGACCAAGCTGGACAACCCTTTAAATCCGTGGAAGTTTTCCCCTAAAGACGATGAAAAAAGTTTTACTAATTGGTGCTAAAGGTCAGGTAGGACAAGAGTTACAGGTAACTTTACCCCAGTTAGGTGAAGTTATTAGTATCGGTCGAGAAGAACTAGATTTAACTAACTCGGAAAAAATCGGCCAGTTAATTAGGGAAATTCACCCCGATTATCTGGTTAATGCCTCCGCTTATACGGCAGTGGATAAAGCCGAAACCGAGCCAGATTTAGCCTATTCTATCAATGCTACAGCCCCAAAAATCATGGCGGAAGCTGCCGAGAAAACTAAAGCTAAATTTCTCCATATTTCCACCGATTATGTGTTTGATGGTCGGAAAAATACTCCCTATCTAGAAACCGATTTGACTAATCCTTTAGGGGTTTATGGACAATCAAAGTTAAGGGGAGAAGAGGAGATTAAGACTGTTAATTCTCAGGCAATTATCCTACGGACTGCTTGGGTTTACGGCAGTTATGGCAAAAGTAATTTTGTCAAAACTATGCTGAGATTAGGCAAGGAAAGAGAGGAGTTAAAAGTAGTTGTTGATCAGGTGGGAAGTCCCACTTGGGCCAAAGATATCGCCGCAGCAATTACTCAGCTTTTAATTAATGTCGATAATCCCACAGGAATCTATAATTTTACTAATAGCGGTATTGCCAGTTGGTTTGATTTAACTAAAGCGATTTTTGAGGAGGCAAAAATAAGCGGTATTCCCTTAAAAATTCAGAGAGTAATTCCCATTACTACGGCTGAATATCCTACCCCAGCAGTGCGTCCAGCCTATTCGGTTCTTTCCGGTCAAAAAATCTCGCAACAATTGGGTTATATTCCTCCCTATTGGCGAGATTCTCTCAAAGCTATGCTCAACCAACTATTTAATCTTTAAAACTATGAAAGCACTAATTTTATCCGGTGGCAAAGGTACGAGGTTACGTCCCCTAACCTATACCGGGGCAAAACAGTTAGTTCCCGTGGCCAATAAACCGATTTTATGGTATGGAATCGAGTCAATTGTCGCCGCAGGAATTACTGATATTGGCATTATTATCAGTCCCGAAACTGGGGAAGAAATTCGTCAGACCACGGGTAATGGTGAACAGTTTGGGGCTAAGATAACTTATATTCGCCAAGATCAACCGGCTGGATTAGCTCACGCGGTTAAAACTGCCCAATCTTTCCTAGGAGATTCCCCCTTTATTATGTACTTGGGTGATAACCTAATTGAGGATAATTTATCGCCCTTTTTAGACTCTTTCCAAAAACAGTCCCTTGATGCTTTAATTCTCTTGCGAAAAGTGTCTAATCCTAGTGCTTTTGGGGTGGCAAAAGTAGATGAAACCGGCAAAGTTTTATACTTAGTCGAAAAACCCAAAGACCCCCCCTCAAATTTAGCTTTGGTGGGGATTTATTTTTTTGCCCCCACCATTCATCAAGCGATCGCATCTATTCAACCTTCGGGCCGGGGTGAGTTAGAAATTACCGACGCTATCCAAGAATTAATCAATCAAAATAAAGCAGTAGAAGCGAATAAACTACTGGGTTGGTGGTTAGATACGGGTAAAAAAGATGATTTATTAGAAGCAAATCGGATTATCCTCGATACCTCTCTAGAAATCGCTTTACTAGGAGAAATTGATCCTAATAGTCAGGTGATCGGACGGGTACAAATTGGTCAGGGTAGTAAAATCATTAATAGTACCATTCGCGGCCCTGTCATTATTGGAGAAAATTGTCACATTGAGAATTGTTTTATCGGTCCCTATAGTAGTGTGGCTAATGGAGTAAAATTAATTGATGCCGACATAGAACACAGTGTAATTCTCAAAGATGCCACGATTATTGGCATTCATCAGCGCATAGTTGATAGTGTTATCGGACGACGGGCAAAATTAGAAATTGCTCCCCAACGTCCCAAGGCTTTACGCTTTATGATTGGGGATGATTCCCATGTGGAATTAGTCTAGTTATCGGGGATTAACTGCCCCTTATAATTAATACCAGAGGATCGAGAATTTCCTTAGCTAATTCCGCAGCGGTTCCCTGGTTTTTCTGGCAAAGATTGACATTTTTAGGAGAAAGAAGCCCACCTAACTATGTTATAATCAAGAGTCTGACCTATTTTACCGTTCTAGAACTATGACGCAACAGTATCGCATTACCCTACTACCCGGCGATGGCATCGGGCCGGAAATCCTCGCTGTCACCGTAGAGATACTGAAAGTCATCGCTAAAAAATTTGACCTCCAGTTTGACTTCCAAACCGCTTTAATTGGAGGGGCAGCCATTGATGAAACCGGCAGTCCCCTCCCCGAAGCAACCCTGAGCGCCTGTAAAAATAGTGATGCTGTTCTCCTGGCCGCTATCGGGGGTTATAAATGGGATAATTTGCCCCGGCAGCAAAGGCCAGAAACGGGATTATTAGGCTTAAGATCTGGCTTAGGTCTTTTTGCTAATTTGCGTCCTGCCACCATTTTTCCGCAATTAATCGACGCTTCTAGTCTCAAACGGGAGATTATCGAGGGAGTGGATATCATGGTCGTCCGGGAATTGACCGGGGGTGTTTACTTCGGTCAACCGAAGGGGATTTTTGAGACGGAAACGGGAGAAAAATGCGGTGTAAATACCATGGTTTACTTGGAATCGGAGGTGGACCGCATCGCTAAGGTGGCCTTTGAAATTGCCCAAAAACGCGGCAAGAAACTCTGTTCCGTCGATAAAGCTAATGTTCTTGATGTTTCCCAACTCTGGCGCGACCGGATGACGAAAATCGCCGCTAATTATCCCGATGTGGAACTTTCCCATCTCTACGTCGATAACGCAGCTATGCAGTTAGTCCGGGCCCCCAAACAATTTGATACTATCGTCACGGGCAATTTATTCGGTGATATTCTCTCCGATGAAGCGGCCATGTTAACCGGTAGTATCGGAATGTTACCCTCCGCTAGTTTAGGGACTGCTGGGGTGGGAGTTTTTGAACCCGTCCACGGTTCGGCCCCGGATATCGCCGGCCAAGATAAAGCCAATCCGATCGCCCAAATTCTCAGCGCTGCTATGATGTTAAAATATGGGCTAAATCAGCCCTTAGCGGCAGCAGCACTGGAAAAAGCCGTGGAAAAAGTCTTAGACCTCGGTTATCGTACCGGAGATATTTTCTCAGAAGGTATGACCTTAGTGGGATGCCAAGCTATGGGCCAGGCCATCCTGAAAGTTTTAGAATCATAACAAAAGTGACAAATTCAGAAATCGTCATATACCATTGATTTAATAAATATCTCAATTTAATCGTGGGGAGACGAGTGATATGGTGGCCCTATCCGAGAAAACAGAACAACAACGTGTCGATATGGAAATCCCAATTTTGTTAGATCCTACTGTCTTACGGGCAGCCAGACGCATTTATCGCATCTACTGCACCCTCAATAGCAGAGTTAGTAAACGTCCTTTCGGTGTCGCTATTAACCGCGACAATCATCGCGGCCAATTGATTTTTAACAATAAACCGATTCTACTCCCCGGGGAGTGTTTCGTCCCGATTAAGCAAATCGAATCAGAAGCCTATTAATTTTTGTGAAGATTTGCCCCGAATATCTTGCCAAACGTCAGCTAATACCCACTGACGTAATTTTTTGTCTAATATAGGGTTTGCTGAATAAATCTAAAAACATTGTTCGATAAGACTTTTAGACCTTTTTGCAATCCAAAAGTACCGGCCATTGGAGTAATGGGGGGGAAAATTCCTGGACTTTTTCCCTGAAAATCGGTAAAACCCTACACCCCACACCCTACACCCCACACCCCACACCCAAGACAAACTTTTTGCCGCAAACCCTAATATAAAAAGATGTTCGGGAATAATCTTAACTCTACCCTAATCCAAGACCTCGATCGCCTAGAAAATCGTCTTCGGGAAATTCCCCTCGAACCGGGAGTGTACTTCCTGCGCGACCAAAATGGCGAAATTCTCTACATCGGTAAATCCAAAAAACTCCGGTCTAGAGTCCGTTCCTATTTTCGTCCCAGTCAACCCCTCAGTCCCCGCATTGCTTTGATGGTGCGACAGGTGACAGAAATTGAATTTATCGTCACCGACACGGAAGCAGAATCTTTGGCCCTGGAAGCTAATCTAATTAAACAACATCAGCCCCATTTTAATACTCTCCTCAAGGACGATAAAAAATATCCATACATTTGTATTACTTGGTCGGAAACCTACCCGCGCATTTTTATCACCCGCAAACGTAGCATAAATAACCAAAAAGACCGTTATTATGGTCCCTACGTCGATACTAGGCTGCTGCGCCACACTTTACACCTAATTAAACGCACTTTTCCCCTGCGTCAACGTCCCCAACCTCTTTTTAAAGACCGTCCCTGTTTAAATTATGATATCGGTCGTTGTCCGGGGGTTTGTCAAAAATTAATCAGTCCCCAAGATTATCGAGAAACCTTGCAGAAAGTGGCGATGATTTTTCAGGGAAGGACGGGGGAATTATTAGAGAAATTAGCAGCAAAGATGCTAGAAGCGTCGGAAAACCTAGATTTTGAAAAAGCGGCCACGATTAGGGATCAAATTCGCGGATTACAGGCCCTTAATACCGATCAAAAAGTCTCTTTACCCGATGATACCGTATCCCGGGACGCGATCGCTTTAGCTAAGGACGAGCAGCATTGTTGCATACAATTATTTCAAGTGCGTTCCGGTCGTTTGGTGGGACGTTTGGGATTTTTTGCCGATAGTCAGTCAGCAAACGAGGGAGAAATCCTCCAAAAAGTCCTAGAAGAACATTATTTATCGGTGGAAGGGGTGGAAATTCCCAGCGAAATCCTGTTACCCTGCGAATTACCGGAAGGTGAGGTGTTAGCGGGGTGGTTAAGGGAAAAAAAAGGTCGCAAAGTCGAGTTAACTGTTCCCCAACGGCAAAGTAAAGCGGATTTATTAGCCATGGTCGAGAAAAACGCTCTTTATGAGTTAGAAAAGACGAAAAGAAGCGCCGACCGAGATTTACAGTCTTTGCAGGATTTAGCGGTAATTCTCGATTTACCGGCACTACCCCACCGCATCGAGGGTTATGATATTTCTCATATTCAGGGTTCTAATGCAGTCGCGTCGGGAGTGGTGTTTATCGATGGGGTGGCCGCTAATCAACATTATCGTCACTATAAAATCAAAAATCCCGAGGTTAAAATCGGCCATTCCGATGATTTTGCCAGTTTAGCAGAAGTAATTCGCCGGCGTTTCCGTCTTTATGCCGAAAATACCGATAATATTGCCGAAAGTGATGATTTTCCCGATTTGGTTATGATTGATGGGGGAAAAGGACAATTATCGGCCGTGGTGGCAGTTTTAGGGGAGATGAATTTATTAGAACAGGTAAAAGTTGTTAGTTTAGCTAAACAGAGAGAGGAGATTTTTTTACCAGGGGAATCCTCTCCTTTAGAGACGGATAAGGAACAACCCGGAGTGCAATTATTGCGTCGAGTCAGGGATGAAGCGCACCGCTTTGCTGTTAGCTTTCACCGACAACAAAGGATGCAAAAAAGTCGCCGTTCCCGTTTGGATGAGATACCGGGTTTAGGTTTTAAGCGACAAAAAGAGTTATTAGCTCATTTTCATTCTCTGGATTATATTCGCGAAGCTTCCCTAGAACAATTGCAACAGGTGACAGGAATTGGGGAACAATTAGCTAAGGAAATTTATAATTATTTTCATCCTAGGTAGGGATAAGCTGTTGAAGAATATCTAAGGGGGGTTATGATGAGAATATCTTCAATAAAACTCTACGTTCTACAAGCGATCGCACTACAACTAAAAACCTAGACTAACGCGGAGTAATTTCACTCAACGCTTCTTGCAGCACTTCATCACTCACACCATGACGCTTCAAACTAGCAACGAGAGCAGAAATTGTATCTCCCTCTAGACGCTCCAAATCCGCACGCAGCCCTTGTCCAATGTAAGCACGCATCAAAGGTTGATAACCTGAGAAACCAAGCAAAGGTGCAACCCGCTTTAAATCTTCAATCACATCTTCGGGAATACGAATCGTGATTGTAGTCATAGGGCGATTTCTCTCCAGTCGTTTTTTTAATGCCTCAACTTTCATAATACTCACGTTCCTTGCGTGTGGCTTTGCGAGCCGAAATGATCCGAATGATGTCGTTTTCACGCTCAATATAAACGACGTACAGGAGATTCCACCGTCTATCTAACCCAATGATCGCATCTCGTGCCTCATCATTGCGACTTGCATCAACAATAACCAGCAGTGGATCGAAGAAGACTTCTGCTGCTTGCTGAAACGTAATACCGTCATGGTTGATCGGGTTAATCCTAGATTTCTCGTCATTCCAAACAAAAGTAATGCCACTGAGGACAAAATAGACATCCATACTTGTAGTGTAGGCAGGATGTATTTACATTGTCAATACTTTATTAACTCAACCTACGAGGCTAGTTTTAGCAAATCCGATTTATCCCCACTCACCAGATAATCGGCTCTCTTGGGTTTGGTGGGTAAAATGTATTCTAAGATACATTCTTCCTAGCGAGGGGGTGGAACGAACCACAAAGACACAAAGGACACAAAGACTGAGCGATCATATTGTAAGTTAAACTTATCACACAGAACCTAGAAGAGTCACTCGGTTTTAACTTCCGTATCGAGAATCGTCCCTTTGACGTTAGCATCTTTAAAATTAGCCCCTTCAAGATTTGCCCTTTCAAGATTTGCCCTTTCAAGATTAGCCCCTTCAAGATTAGCCCCTTCAAGATTTGCCCTGTAAAGAATTGCCCTGTAAAGAATTGCCGCTGCAAGATTTGCCCTTTCAAGAAATGCCCCTGCAAAATTTGCCCGTCCAAGATTTGCCCCGTAAAGATTTGCCCCGTCAAGATTTGCCCCTACAAGAATTGCCCCGTAAAGATTTGCATCTGCAAGATTTGCTCCTTCAAGATTTGCCCCTGCAAGATTTGCATCTGCAAGAATTGCCCCTGCAAGAATTGCCCCTGCAAGATTTGCCCTTTGAAGATTTGCTCTGTAAAGATCTCGACATATCAACAGACAGTTTTGTAAATCAAGAAAACTGAGACAATCTAACACCAACATAGGCTTATAATCTATTCTTTGTCCCTGAAGACGGGCTAACCAATTGCCGAAAGCTTCAGGAGAAGGCCATTGAATGGGAAAAATTTCTTTGGTGACTCGCCCACAGGCATTAAATACCGCTAATAAAGCTTCCTCGGCATTGCGTGCCTGTCGCATTTCCTCCTGAAAATTGGGGCGGTTTTTTAAACCCTCCATCGGCATTCCTTTGACCAAAAGATATTTAATTAAATCACCCAGAGTTTTCTGCCACTGTTTCACTTCATCTGGGGACTGTAATTGTATTTGATTGACAATAAAACTAAAAAGATATTCATCTATTGCCGTCGATCCGCATAAAGTCGCCCAGGCGATTAAAGCTTGTCTGGGATCGTAGTCATTGTCATAATCATTTTCACTGTCTTGTAATTTCTTATGAATTTGCTTAACTCGGTCAACAATTCTGCGGGCAGTTAAATATTCACCAAAACTTTTATGGGTAAATTCAAAAGTTTTTTCGCTGCCTCGTAAATCGCCACTTTCTCGAAAATAAAAGGCTGTTAAAAGACGGGTGATACTCCCTTGGGAATCGCTTTGAAAACTATCTTGGAAATTTTTTAGGAGATTTTTTAAGCCATTATTTTCACAATGTTCTTTAATCTCTATAACGGTGGTGGTTCTACCATTACCATGCCAACAGGAAAGGGCAATTTCCATTAAAATTAGCACAAAATCTTTTTCTGTAATCCCTTCTATAGCCCGGTGGCCTGGACTATTTTTTTCATAACCTCGCTCATAGACTGCCTTGAGCAAATTTTCATAAATATTATTGAGATTAGTTTCTTGGGAAAATTGAACCTCGCCTCGTTCAAAAGTGAGAGCAATAAGATAATTTAATAGCGGTTGAGCGGTAATTTCTTGTAAATTTTCCCCCGATAATTCCGGCGGTAATTGTGCATAGTTTTTACCTTTAGCTTGCCCATACTGTTGCCACCATTGATGACGTTGATCGACTTTTAATAAGTTATCGACATCGCTAAAATTATCGCTGTTACCAACCCAATAGGGTAAAATAGTGATAATTTGCTGAGGTTTTTTAAAATTATTTTTATTGGATTGTACCACCACATCACGCCCACTAATCAACACTTGTAAACGGGTTTTATTTTGATTAAAACTTTTGACCTGTTCTCGTACTTCATTAATAAAATTTTGGGCGACTTCTTGGGCGATTTTTCCCTGCATAGATAGCTCATCTAAGCCATCAAAGATAATTAGTAATTGTAAATCTTGATCGCTCGGTTCTAGGGGATTTTCTGGTAAAAAACCGTCATGTTGAACAAAAGTTTTAACTGCTGTTACTAAATCGGTGGAGAAACTCAAGCGATGCAAGGGAATATATAAAACTTGTTTTTCTAAGCGAGCTTGTTGGGCAGCAAATACCTTACAAAAGGACGATTTTCCACTACCTGGCCCACCGGTCAATAAACGGATAGCATCATCGGATTTTGCCGCTTCTAACCATGTTTCTAACTGCTCTTGGAGCTTGATAACAATGCGTTTACATGATGGCTCTCGATGGTAATCTGTGTCTGGGGTGGCTTTTATTTCTTCTTCTTCATAAAATCCCCGTAGAGGTACATAAATTTGCTTTAAACTAAAGGTTTCCCAAAAAATAGGTTCATCGATCTGTTTTTGCAACCAAGCTCGATAATGTAACCAGCCTCTTTCTCGTTTCCAAGCATTGTTAAAAGGAGTGTCGATTTCATCTAAAAGCAGACTGTATTCATCTCGTTTATCTTTCCATTGCTCCTGCAATGCTAAGACAAAATAAGCTGGTAAACGGTTACTTAGGCTCTGTGCTTCCTGGGAATTAGTGATTAAATTATTTGTTGTTAACCACCGTAAAAAAGCTGCTTGGATTGGTGCGACTATAGGTAATCTTTCGGGATGCTCAAAAAAATCTTGATCGAGAATTAATTCCGGCTCTTCTAAAAAGTCGGTAATCTGACGGTAAAGTTCTTTTAAAGGCAGCTTTTCAACTTCTTGGGGCAGTAAATCAGCATTACTTTTAAGTAATCCTTTCATCGCTTTCATTAGCGATTGACTTATTAATAAACCCGCTAATTCCCCCGGAGTCCGACTTAAACCAAGATCATCTAAAACTTCTACTCCATTTTCGGCCAGATCATCCCACTGCAAAAATGCCCCGTTAAGAGCGGCTTTTCCCAGGGTACTAAAGAGACTTCTCAGATTGACTTTAACTTGTCGTTTCCAGATATTTTGGGGTTTGGAAACAGGAATTCCAGCAGCTGATTCGGACATAGGACAAAGCGATCAATAAAGCTTATGTAGTCTATTATATAAGTAAGTAGTTCTAATTAAGCTGTTCGTAATTTAAATTGCTTGTTGAGACGAGGCAAAAGGCAAGAGGCAAAAGGCAACAGTAAAGCGATTGGGGGAGGTTCGGCTAATCTAAGAATAAGCGGTTTAAATGCGTCTTAGCTTATCAGTTCACCGATGACTGAAAAAAGCTCTTGTCAGAGTCCCGCCCGAATATGTAACAATTTATGGAAGAAACCCCCAACAAATTTAACGAGAAAAACATGGCAGCTACAATTAAGAAAGGAGCTTTAGTCCGCGTGGTGACGGGAAACCTAGAAAATAGCCTCGAAGCCCTAGCCAGCGATCGCCGTTTACCCAGTTATATGTTCGACTCGACAGCAGAAGTCTTGGATATAAAAGATGATTATGCTTTGATTAAATTCTATGTTCCCACCCCCAGTGTGTGGCTAAAGCTCGAACAACTGGAACCCGCCTGATGAGGATATTGCCTCATCCATAAATCATGGTTGACTTCTACGATACACTCATCCCCTGTCAATCGCCCCGAGTCTCGGTTATTGGTGCTGGTAACGTCGGACGCACCCTGGCCCAACGCATCGCCGAAAAAAACCTCGCTGATGTGGTTCTCCTCGATATCGTCAATGGTTTGCCCCAGGGTATTGCTCTAGATTTGATGGAAGCCCAGGGCATAGAACTGCACGACAGCGAGATTATCGGCACTAATAACTACGAAGACACCGTAGGTTCGGATATTGTCGTGATTACGGCTGGATTAGCCAGAAAACCGGGCATGAGTCGCGATGATCTCATGAATGTCAATGCTAAAATTGTCGTCGAGGCCGCCACTAAATGCCTCAATTATTCTCCGGAAGCCATTTTTATCGTCATCACTAATCCCCTGGATGTGATGACCTATCTAGTCTGGCAAGCAACCGGTTTACCCCCCCAAAGAGTGATGGGAATGGCAGGAGTCCTCGATTCTTCCCGTTTACAAACCTTTATCGCCATGGAATTGGGGGTTAGTACCGCCGACGTTCATGCTATGGTTTTGGGTGGTCACGGTGATTTAATGTTGCCCCTACCCCGTTACTGTACCGTCAGTGGTGTGCCGATTACCGAATTAATGGACGAGATGACGATTAATCGTCTAGTGGAGAGAACTCGCAACGGTGGGGCTGAAATCGTCAAATTACTGCAAACTGGCGGCGCTTATTACGCCCCTGCTTCCTCTGCCTGTACCATGGTCGAGACGATATTGAGAAATCAATCCCGTTTACTGCCGGCGGCAGCCTATCTCAAGGGTGAATACGGTTTACAGGATGTTTATCTGGGGGTTCCCTGTCGCTTAGGATGCCGGGGTGTGGAAAGTATTCTGGAAGTGCGTTTAACCGATGCTGAACGTCTGGATTTACACACTTCTGCTGCCTCAGTTCGTCAAAATGTTCATTTAGCTCTTGACAGTCTCAAGGTTTTGATGTAGTTAATACAACTCATATTTTAAGAGGGTACAGGGCAGAGAACCGTTATACAAGGGAGTGCGACGGGAAGAACGCAGGCCGATTTGTTTAGTCAGTTCTTTGTTTCCCGATAAAATATAGGCTGTCCAACCCTTAAACCTCTGTTTTAAGACATCACCGAAGGATTTATATAGGGTCCCTAATTCTTCGGTATTGCCCAATCTTTTGCCGTAAGGGGGATTACAGAGAATAATCCCTCGATCGCTCGCCGGTTCTAAGTCGGTGATGCTTTGCAAGCTAAAATTAATATGGTTCTGCACTTGACAAAAATAGGCGTTATCCTCGGCCTGATGTAGAACCTCATAATCGGCATCACTAGCATAAATTGGCGCATTTAGCTGAGATTTTTGTTTTTCTTTAGCTTCCTTAACCAAAGATTGCCATAAATCCGGTTGATAGTCTGGCCATTTCTGAAATCCGAACTGGGAACGAGATAAACCGGGGGCAATATTTAAAGCTTTTAACGTCGCTTCGATGACAATGGTTCCCGAACCACAAAAAGGGTCTAAAAGCGCCATATCATCCTGCCATGCCGATAATTCTACCAAAGCAGCGGCGAGACTTTCTTTCAGAGGTGCGACTCCCATGGCCCGATGATACCCGCGACGATGCAAACTGTGACCAGAACTATCTAAACTAAGCACACAGCGATTTTTCTCGATATGAGCGTTAATTTGCAGGTCGGGATTTTCTGTATCCACAAAAGAACGGGGATTCCCCTGTTGACGCTGTTGGTCGATAATAGCGTTTTTGATGCTTAAGGCGGTGTAATGGGTGTGATTGAGGCGATCGTTCGTTCCCGTACATTGTACCGCTAAAGTTTCCTCACTGGTGAGATAATCGCGCCAATCAATGGCTTGAATGCCATCATAAAGTTCCTTCCCATCCCCACAGGGAATTTCGGCAATGGGAACCAAAACCCGAAAAATAATTCTTGACCAAAGATTGACTCGATAGAGTAGGGAGATATCCCCCTGAAAATGGACTCCGGTGAATACTGGTTTAACTTCTTTGGCCCCTAGGAATTCTAATTCCCTAGCGGCAATTTCTTCTAGTCCCCTCGCGGTGGTAGCAAAATAGGATCGAGTCATTTCAGTTATCAGTTATCAGTTTTCAGTTTTCAGTTTTCAGGTTTCAGTTTTCAGGTTTCAGTGACTAGCGCCGGTCGTTGGTAGCTTGAAATCAGAAAGATTGGCTCTCTTGAGTTTGGTGGGTAAAATATATTCTAAGATACAGTTGGGCTGGCGGGGGAGTGGAGCGAACCACAAAGACACAAAGGACACAAAGATCGATCGATCCTATATTAAGTTAAACTCATCATACGGGGAATAAGAGAGCCAAAGATTTTAATTTTTACCCTCTTGTAAATTCCCTATCTCATACGCTCTTTCTTTATCTTGTAGGTAGTCGGCGATCAAATCAAGTTTTTGTTAGGAAATATTAAGGGTTTCTCCCAATCAAGACTAGACAGCATTCTCTGAGAAAATAATGTAGGCGCTCATTATCATTCTTCTCGCGAGTTGCCTGAGCTATATTTGCTAGTTCTGTTTCTCCTATCTCTATATTATCCAGCCAACGCTCAAAATCTCCTTTGTCCATGTGTTCTTTAAATTTATTGGGATTATCTATACATAATTCGAGTAATTCTGGGATATTGTTAACGTCTTTTCCTCTACCCTTGTCTAAATTAAAATAGAAAGTTGGATTATATTTCGGAGTTCTACTGTAATTTTTAATTTCCTTAAGAAGATTTTTTAAATCATTGATAAGTTTATTTAAATAGCATTCTCTGAGAAAATAATGTAGGCGCTCATTATCGTTGGAGAAGTTTTTCTCGGGAGTTGCCTGAGCTATATTTGCTAGTTCGGTTTCTCCTCCCTTTATATCATGCAGCCAACGCTCAAAATCTCGTCTGTCCATGTGTTCTTTAAATTTCTTTGGATAATCTATACATAATTGGAGTAATTCTAGGATATTGTTAATATCTTTTGGTTTACCATTGTTTAATTTAAAAGGGAAAGGTGGATTATATTCTAGATTTCCACTGTAATTTTTAATTTCCTTAAGAAGATTTTTAAATAAATCATTTGTATCTGCTTCTGGTGCTTGTCCTTTGAAGTAGTTTTTAACTTTATCAAGAAGATTTTTAAAATTATTGATAAGCTTATCTAAAAGGCCTTGTTTATCTTCTCCTTCATCAATCATTGATTTTACTATTTGATACGTTTCCCATACTCTATGGTTAGACTTCCAAAATATTCGTGTACTTTTCACCTCTTTATTTTGTGGGTTAATTCCTTTGTACCAGATTTTTTTTAAACTTCCTTCACCGTCTCTTAACTGGATAATTTTGTTTCCCGTTTTCAATCCCACCACGATAAATATAATTATTGCTAAAAAAACTATCCCTAATATTATTAATAATACAAATAATGATCCGTTGTTAAACATTGTAGCCAATGCTATTTTTAATTCTGCTATGTTGAATATGGAAAAAATACCACCTATATTTGCGACTAATGCAATACCACCAAAAACAACCATAACCCAAGTATTTTCTTCTGCTTCAGTTTTTAAAGTCTGCATATAGCTTTCCCAAATAATAGGCTTTTGACCACTAGGTAAATTATTAAAGTATAAATCATTAATTTTAGGCTCAATATTAGTGGCAATATATCTACCAATTCTAACAATCAGATAAGTATTTCCATGAACAAGAAGGATGATTAATATACAAGAAGCGGGAACTATTATTCCTAGAATAATAGCTGAAGGTATTCGTCGTTCAATTGGAATATCATAAAAGCTTTGTCGAGATATTGTTTCTGTTTCTGTGTCTTTTTCTTTAATAACTAACCCTGAATTTTTTTCTTGATTGGTGTGGTTACTATCCGCTTTTGGATGAGATATTGTCTGTTTTATTGTATTTCCTGTTCTCTTTTCTATTGTAGTTGTATCTGTGGGTATTCTAGTAACAGTCGTTGTCTCTTTCATGATGGGAAGATTAGCGATGGGACTGATCCCAATTCCCAGTAAAGTCAAAACTAGAGCGCCTCCGAAGACAATAACATTAGTGCGATTTTGCACGGTTTGTAAAATTTCCGTTCGCAGGGTTTTATACTCCTCCATACACACATCGATCGCTTTATTGATATCGGGTTGATTGTTGTTATTAGGCATTTTTTAACTCCCGAATTTATATATAGTTGTAATTTTATCTGGTCAAATAAGTAGGTAGGCGTTAAAAATTATCAGACACCCACCTTATCAAGGGTAGATCCCCCCGCCTATCGGCACCCCCCTTATCAAGGGGGGCAGGGGGGATCAAACCTAAAATCCATTTTTAATTGAATTATAACCAGCTATTTAGAATTACACTATTGGCTTAAACTTTTCTTAATTAGTTCCAAGGCGATTTGTAAATTAGCCTGTGTCCAAAGGAGAGGAGTGGCATCATTAGGAATATATTTTCCCTGTTCTAGATAGTATAATTCGGGACATTTAAACTCACCCACGGGGGAATCTTTTCGCGTAACTTGTCCGAGAGAACGATTAAAGTAATGGGTTTGTAGCTTGAGGTATTTTTCCTGACCTGTACTCTGGAATTTAAGGGCAAAAATGGCAGAAATAATCGGATCAAAAATACACCATTGTGCTTCTTCGCCTAGGTTTAATCCTCTCCCTTGTTCCTGTAACCAATTTTCCCTTTCTGTCGATACCGTGGTGCGGATTTCTGGGGGAATTAAGCGATAGTCTCGACACCAAAAAGAATCACCTAAATAGCGACGAATACCGTAATCTCCCTGAAGGTGAACGATAACATTATTAAGAATTTGATCGGCGATATTTGTCTCCACCACTTGTAAGGGATAAATCAAAAAAAGTAGGGCTGCATCATAACTTCTTGCCTGCGCTACTGGTAGAAGACACTCGGCTGGTAAAATACGGTATAAAGCTTGTTCTCCTATCTCAATTAAGTCCGCTAAAAATGCTGGTGTAATCCTGCGATTTTCGGCTGTGAGATTTATCTCTGTCTCGATTAATAACCTTTTTAATTCGCGTAATCCCGCTACCACAACCCCGATGCTAGATGCTTCTATTTTGCGGGTTTCTTCCCAGTGACCGCTATCCTCATCCTGCCAATAACTAATCGCTTGAAAATATAAGGGGAATAGGGCAATTGTTTCTAAACAATGGGGGGAAAGCTGAATATATTTTTCCCGTGCCAAACGACAATAAAACCAGAGAAAATAGCCAAGGGCATCATTTTGTGCGTGTTGCCAAACTTGGTCAATTTCCGTCAGTGTACGTCCCTCAAAACGAATATGAGGACGTTCCATGATCTTTTCAGGATTAACCCGACCTTGGATAATATTAATAAAACGCCTTTGGAACTTTTGAAAATAGTTCATCAAAGTCTGAATATTCTTGACAGCGATCGCTGTCTGTCCGATAATATAGTGAGAATAAGCCAGATAAACGTTATCCCTCAGCCAAACATTGGTATATCCGGTGTATTCTGTCTCATTACTGACTAATGCTGCTGGAAATAAGCCATTTTCCAGATGGGGAAATCTCAAGACATCATTTTCCGACAAAAACGCGGATAATCTCTGAAGATCCCCCAGAGAGTAGCGGTATTTAATGAAATCGAGAATTTTTTCGTTGTGAACAACTAGCATCGGCAAAATACCCCAATAATCTGCTCAAAAACGAATTTATTCCGATAAATTCTACTGAGAAACCCAAAAAATGCGTCTTTGATTGGGATCCCGTCGGGGACTTTGTTCCCCCATGACTTGCCGCGCTTGACTAGGATCAAAGCTGCGAGTAAATTGACCGCGCAATTGATTGACGCGTTCCTCCTTTTCTTGGGCTGCCAAACGCACTTCTTCCAGTTTTGCCTGTTGCATCTGTTGGTAGGGTAACAAACGAGCGATCGCAAAAACCGCCGTGATGGAAATGGCGCTATAGGCAATAATTCGCAGCCAAATCTCGATAACTTGCCATTTTTGGGATTTATTGCCGCTTTTTGGCTTTTTTGGTGTTTTTTTGTCGGTTTGGTTTCGTGTTCGTGCGGTCATAGATTTATGAGTACAAGTAAAATCGGTGAGAAAGGTGGCTAATTAGGGTTTGCTGAATAAATCTAAAAACCTTGTTGGGTAAAACTTTTAGACTTTTTGTCAATCAAAAAGTACCAGATATGGGAGTGATCAGGGGGAAAATTCCGGGACTTTTTCCCTAAAAATTAGGTAATTGGCCACCTCAAAACCGGTAAAACCCCACACCCCACACCCCACACCCCACACCCTGCCCCCACCGAAAAACTTTTTCAGCAGACC
>NZ_JADBUN010000215.1:0-2877 GCF_020245625.1 Microcystis sp. M049S2
GTGGGGTGTGGGGTGTGGGGTGTGGGGTGTGGGGTGTGGGGTGTGGGGTGTGGGGTGTGGGGTGTGGGGTGTGGGGTGTGGGGTGTGGGGTGTGGGGTTTTACCAGTTTTGAGGTGGCCAATTACCTAATTTTCAGGGAAAAAGTCCAGGAATTTTCCCCCCGATCCCCGCAATGGCTGGCACTTTTTGAGGGGAAAAAAGTCCAAAAGTCTTATCCAACAAGGTTTTTAGATTTATTCAGCAGACCCTACTTAAACAAAACGGCAATACTTCAACAGAGCGCTTTCCAGTCGGGCATGATATTCTTGTTCGGGGATAGTATCGGCCCCAAATCTAGCCAGATGGGGATTTTGCATTTGGGCATCAAATAGACAGAAATTCCGTTCTCTGAGGTGTTCAACTAACTTGACCATGGCGACCTTAGAACCATCGGGAATTTTATAGAACATCGATTCCCCGATAAAAACCCCGCCAATGGCCAAACCTAAAATCCCTCCCGCTAATTGATCCCCTTGCCACGTCTCGAAACTGTAGGCCCAACCGGCCTGGTGTAATTGCTGATAGATTTGCATTAACTCCGGGGAAATCCAAGTCAGCGAGCGATCGGCACAACCGGCACAAACCCCTGCAAAATCGCGGTTAATAGCCACGCTAAAGCGATTTTGATTCAAAACTCGTTTTAGTGACTTGGGATACCTAAAACGCCGATCAAGAGGGATAAGAGCGCGATTTTTACTAGAATACCAATCCAATCTGCCCCCCTCATCGGCCATGAGAAAGTAACCGCGTGCGTATCCTTGTATAATAGAGGCGGTATCCACGACTCCCCCCAAGAATTCAGTCTTGTAGCCTGATCATTCTCTAATTATGCCCGATCATCCCGCACCAATTCCGCCTATTACTTTACCACCGATCGAAAATCCCCAACAGGAACAAACTTGGCTGCGCACCGCTTTGCATCGTTGGTTAGATGCGGAATTTATTCCCGAAGCTATTAATGAAACTATCGCTGAACGCGCTAGTCAGATTTTTCTGCGTCAGCGTTTGGAAGGAGAAAACGATCTCGGTTGTCTAGTAATTGCGATCGTTACCGAGATGCAAGCTTTTGATTTCCGCGAAAGTTTTTATAGTGAATTTGCCATCGCTAACGCCGTCAGTGATTTAATTTTAGATAGTTTAGGAATCGATCGCTGTTGTGGGCAAAGTTAGACAGTTTTTCTCTGCTATTCGAGTTTAATTTCTATTAGCTGCTCTGCTAATTTTTTTGTACGAATGGGGTAAGCTGCACTGCCTATTAGAAATTTTAGGACAAATGAGCAAAACCTCTCTCCTCGATCATAGACAGTCTTAACCAGTAATTTAGAGAGTCAACAGCTTATTGCTTATTTAAGAAGTTAACAAAATCCTTAATCGACAAGAATTAATTGATAGTTGTTGGAAAGGTTTAATTGATTTCCAACCCAGCGATCTCAGCGATCGTATAAGCGGGTCTGCCTTTAACTTCTTCGTAAATTCGCCCAATATATTCCCCTAATATGCCAATACTGATCAATTGTACCGAACCCAAGAAAAACACAGCGATCAAGATAGTAGCTAAACCAGTAACGGGAGAGTCGGGTTGCTGTAAGCGCCAGTAGAGAACCAGTAAAGCCATCAACAGGGCAATTAAAGCGGAAAATAAGCCTAAATAAGTGGAAATACGCAGGGGAATCTTAGAAAAAGACACCAAGCTATTAATCGCTAAAGCTAGGGATTTTTTAAAAGTGTATTTGACTTCGCCAGCAAACCGGGGATCCCGCTCAAATTTAACAGCAGTTTGTCGGAAACCAATCCAAGCGCGCAAACCGCGAATATAACGATTGCGTTCTGGCATAGAATTTAATAGGTCCACTACCTGACGATCCATCAGACAAAAATCCCCCGTGTCCGCAGGGATATCCACGTCAGCTAATCGTCGCAGCAATCTATAGAAAACGTAGGCAGTTAGGCGTTTAAACCAACTTTCTTTTTTCCGTTTTGTTCTCTGGGCGTAAACCACATGATAACCTGCTTGCCAAGACTCGATCATTTTGGGAATCAATTCCGGTGGATCCTGCAAGTCGGCATCGAGGACAACAATAACTTGACCCCTAGCAAAATTAAGTCCTGCCGTTACTGCTGCCTGATGGCCAAAGTTACGAGCAAAGCTAATGTAACAGACCCTAGCATCTCTTTCCTGTAGTTCCCGCATTAAATTTAAGGAACGGTCCCGACTGCCATCATTAATCAGAATCAGTTCCACAGAATCATCTAAACTATCCATGACGGCACTAAGACGGCGATAGAGTTCTGGAATGGTTTCTTCCTCGTTATAAATCGGGATAATTAGCGAATATTTCGGCATTTTCGAGAGGTTGAACGGACAAAAGCCGTGTTTTTATGGCGGCCGCTACGCTCTAAATATTCTGGCAAAGTATCGCTTTTGTCAACTTACACAGGGTTTGCTGAAAAAGCTTTTTCTGGGGGTAGGGTGTGGGGTGTGGGGTTTTATCGATTTTCAGGACGTTCGGCGAAGCTCAGTCGAGTGGACGGTGAGCCTGTCGAACCGCCGTGGTCAACTACCTAATTTTCAGGGAAAAAGCACCTGAATTTTCCCCCCGATCCCCGCAATGGCTGGCACTTTTTGAGGGGAAAAAAGTCTAAAAGTCTTATCCAACAAGGTTTTTAGATTTATTCAGCCAACCCTACATAGATTACTGCTAACCTGCATTATTCATGAAGACTTTGGAAAATCCTCGAAAGCCTTGGCAAGAAGTTCATCTAGCGATCTGGCTGAAAAACAGTCTGTTTTTTGAGATGTCCTCACAATCAGGTTTTTGCCAGTTGGTGAATAATGCA
>NZ_JADBUN010000216.1:0-25534 GCF_020245625.1 Microcystis sp. M049S2
TACCCTCGACTTCTCTAATACTGCTTTTGTCGGTGACAATATCCAAATCAATGGCTATTGGGGGAATGATACTATCACCGGTAGCACTGGTAATGATGTCATTATTGGTGGCGGTAGTGAGGACAAACTTAACGGCGGTAGTGGTGAGGACATTCTTATCGGAGGATTAGGGTCAGATCAACTAACGGGAGGTGAAGGTCCGGACCGTTTTATCTTCAACACCGTTGATGAAATCGGTCAAGGTGCAAACCAAGACAATATCCTCGATTTCAATACTGGTCTTGATACTATTGACATCTCTGGTATTGATGCCAACTTCCTCAACGATGGTAATCAGAGTTTCACGTTTATTGGTGCCTCGGATTTTTCAGGTCAAGCGGGACAACTGCGCTTTTACGGCGGTCTCCTTTGCGGGGATACCAACGGTGATGCAGTCAGCGACTTTCAATTGGCGGTCGCTGGAGTGTATAGTTTACCTGTCACCAATATAGTGCTGTGACATCCTCTGGTTTGAGGCAATAAGCTCTTACTGCATTTAACTGAGTGTCAGCAGAAGTCCCATCGCTAAAAGCGAGGGACTTCTGCTTATACCAAATTAAATTGTATTCAGAGCAGATAGAGCATCTTAATTGCGAGGTGGAGTCAATAAACAAAGTCATGGATGGTATTTCATCTCAAATTCGCATCGGACAAAGGTATTTACAACTTCCTGACTGTGACAACATTTGTCCTCATACCGTTTGGGTATGCAATCATGAGAATTTGCTTGGGGTGCCTGCGCGGTAATTTTTCCCGTCTCACTATCAAAATTAGGAGAAAGTCGCCTAATATATATATGAGGGTATTTATCTCCTATTAAGAACCGCCCACAACGAAATGAAAACTTTAAATCAGAATCCCTGGCAAGTAGAGGGAGGAGAAACCCTTCCCCTACTTTACGAAATTGATCAACATCTTTGGTTAGATAAAACAATAAAAATCCTCAAGGAAAATCGCTTAGATGAATTAGATGTAATCCATTTAATTGAGGAATTAGAAAGCTTGAGTAAAAGAGATAAAAACCGAGTCAGTAGCTTACTTGAACAAGTGATCAGGCATTTATTACTTTTACAATATTGGACAACAGAAGCAGAAATAAATCGGAATCATTGGCGAGCGGAAATTATCAGTTTTCGCACGCAATTAAGAAAATGTTTAACGACGAATTTACAGAATTATTTGGCTGAGGAATTACCGATAATCTATCAGGATGCTTTCGATTATGTTCAACAAAAAACTGGTTTTTCTGGCGATTTTCCCTCAGAATGTCCTTACAGTTTAGAGCAATTATTAGATAAAAATTGGTTCAACTGTGAAGATTAGACATTAAAAATGATAGAATTATCGAGGAAAGCCGTTCTAAAATGGCGGGTTTTTTAACCGAAATTTGCGATAATAAGATGCGATTAAATTATCCACTGGCCATCAATGCAGATTTTTAGCTCTTTTGTCTCATCTACGGCCACTTTTGCCGAATTATCCCTACAAGCGGCGAATGCCCCTGTTGATACCCTCACCGGTTGGTCATTAGAGGATCGCGATCCGCAAGTGATCGAAAAATTTGTCCCCCTTCTGGATTGGTTTTATCACCATTATTTTCGGGTTAAAACCGATGGTTGGGAAAATATTCCCCCCTCAGGACAGGTATTATTCATCGGCTCCCATAACGGCGGTTTAGCGGCTCCCGATATGTTTATGATGATGTATGATTGGTTTCAACGCTTTGGCAGCGATCGCTTAGTCTATGGTTTGATGGATTCGCGAGTCTGGCGAGTTTTTCCATCCCAAGCGCATCTAGTGGCCCAAATGGGGGCCATTCATGCTCATCCGAAAATGGCGATCGCTGCTTTAAATAGTGGCGCTAGTGTCTTAATTTATCCAGGGGGTGCTACGGATGTTTTCCGTCCCCACAGTTTAAGAAATAAAATTCATTTTGCCGGTAATCAAGCTTTTGTTAAACTAGCTTTACAGTACGAAGTGCCGATTATTCCCGCCATTTCCCACGGCGCTCACTCGACCCTGTTTGTCCTCGAAGATATTTATCCTCAATTAAAAGAATTGCATAAACAGGGTATGCCTTGGCCTTTCGGTATTGACCCCGGGACTTGTCCCATCTATTTCGGTTTACCCTGGGGACTAGCTATCGGTCCCCTGCCGAATATTCCCTTACCCGTACCGATACAGACGCGGGTTTGTCCCCCAATTATTTTTGAACGTTACGGCAAAAAAGCAGCCCGGGACCGCCGTTATGTACGCGAATGTTATGAGAAAGTCTGTTATTTGATGCAGCAGCAACTCGATCAATTAGTGGCAGCCAATTCTCCCTGATACTATAGAGGAAAGTGGGGACAAAGCGATCGCACTTGAGGATGGCTGCGGTCAGATTAACCCGCTTGTGAGATAATGAATTGTTTTGAGCAAAGTTATCAGTACAAAGTTTTCTCTTGAGATTTGACGATTATTTGGGGAATGCAGAAAATTATGAAACTATTACCCGCAGAATGCCAGCATTTACAAGACAAAGTAGCCATAGTAACCGGGGCCTCGCGAGGGATCGGTAAAGCGATCGCATTGGAATTAGCCAGCCAGGGTGCTACTGTAGTGGTGAACTATGCTAAATCTAGCAGTGCTGCCGATGCCGTTGTTGAAGAAATTACCGCAGCTGGGGGAAAGGCAATAGCTCTACAAGCAGATGTGGCTAAAAGCGAAGAAGTGGATAATTTAGTAGATAGTACTAAGCAAAAATTCGGTCATATTGATGTCTTAGTTAATAATGCCGGTATTGCCCGGGATACCCTAATGTTAAGAATGAAATTAGAAGACTGGCAAGCGGTCATCGATCTCAATTTAACCGGAGTTTTTCTTTGCACTCGTGCCGTCGGTAAATTGATGTTAAAACAGAAAAGCGGCCGCATAATTAACATCACTTCTGTATCTGGTTTGATGGGTAATCCGGGTCAATCTAATTACAGCGCCGCTAAAGCCGGTGTTATCGGTTTAACGAAAACTTTAGCCAAAGAATTTGCCAGTCGAGGCATCACTGTTAATGCCGTGGCCCCTGGCTTTATTGAAACCGATATGACTCATGACCTCAAAGCAGATGAAATTCTCAAATATATTCCCTTATCCCGTTACGGAAAACCGGAAGAAGTCGCCGGCATGGTGCGTTTTTTAGCCGCCGATCCCGCCGCTATTTATATCACTGGTCAAGTCTTTAACGTCGATGGTGGCATGGTTATGGCTTAATTCAGTTATCAGTTATCAGTTATCAGTTATCAGTCATCAGTGATTAGTTATCAGTGATTAGTTATCAGATTAAAGTTTTAAGTTTTAAGCTTTAAATGATATTATTCACCGCTCAGTCTTCACTCTTCACTCTTCACTCTTCACTCTTCACTAATTACTGATTACTGTTTACTGATTACTGTTTACTGATTACTGTTCACTGATTACTGTTCACTGATTACTGTTTACTGATTACTGAAAATGACTTACTGTTTAGGAATTATCAATCGTTTTGGCATTGTTATGGGGGCGGATTCTCGCACGAATGCGGGAGTCGATTATATCTCGGCCTATCGGAAATTATTTGACTTTTCGGTATCGGGAGAAAGAGTAATTATGGTCTGTACATCGGGGAATTTATCGATTAGCCAAGGAGTGATTCACGAACTAAAAAGAGATCTGCACAATCAAGAGGATAAAAATCTCCATTCTCTGACTCATCTCTACGATATCGCCCACTATATCGGTGATAAAAGTCGTCAAGTACAAGCTAGGGAAAGAACTTGGCTAGAAAAAGATAATATTGATTTTAAATGTAAGTTTATTCTTGGGGGACAAATTAAAGGAGAAGAACCGCAATTATTCCTGATTTATCCCCAAGGAAATCATATTCAAGCAACCAAAGAAACGCCCTTTTTACAGATAGGTGAAACTAAATACGGTAAACCGATTCTCGATCGTACCATTACCTATGATACACCCCTAGAGGAAATGGCCAAATGTGCCTTACTTTCCATCGATTCGACCATGAAATCGAATATTTCCGTCGGACCGCCTATCTATTTGAGTATGTATGAAGCGAATAGCCTAAGCCTACGTCATAAGTTACAATTGCGCCTAGGAGATCCCTACCTAGCCAAAATGCGGAAACTCTGGGAAGATTACGTCCGGCAAGCTTTCGAGGCTATGCCCAATGTGGAATGGCATTATACCGATGAAGATCCCAAAGAAGATATCATAATAGATTAAGTAACTCTTTGTGAATTAACCTTACAACTCGATGATCATTGTTACCTTGATGTTGGCAGGTAGTCTAGCTTGGTTTTTTAGTAGCCTTGCTGGTGGGGGCAGCCCCCTGATTCTACTCCCCGTTTTAGGTTGGTTTCTCGATGCTGCCGTCATTCCTCCAGTTTTGACCACGGGGATGCTAATCGGTAATGTCCAACGCATGGGAATGTATTGGCGGGCCATTGACTGGCCGTCGACGGTGTGGTACTTACCCGGCGCAATTATGGGATCTACCCTCGGCGCTTTTGTCTTTGCCCATTTACAATTTAAATGGTTGCCGCTAGTTTTGGGAATTTTTCTGGTTTTATCCTCGCTTAAACAATTATTTCCCCAAGAAGAAAATTCTTTTTTTGAGATTAAAACTTGGTATTTTATGCCATCGGGATTTATCTACGCTTTCCTGTCGGGATTAGTCGGTAGTACCGGCCCGATGATGAACCTGTTTTATATTAACTATGGGCTAGTTAAAGAACCAATGGTGGCAACAAAATCCGTTCACATGGTAGTAGTTCATGTGGCCAAATTAATCGCCTACGCAGCCTTTGGAGTTTTACATCTGCCCTTTCTCGGTTACGGTTTATTGTTAGGATTAGCGGCCTGGCCAGGCAATTGGTTAGGACAAAAAGTTTTAGAAAAAATGAGTCCCCAACAATTTAAACAAGCAGTGATGTTATTCGTTTCGATGAGTGGCCTATTGATGATCTGGCGAGAACGCGGCATCGTCTTTTAAAATTTTGCTGACAAGGGGACAAATTTTGCTAAAATACTAGATAAAGGTGATTTGTACTAGCTTTGTGTAATACGCCGATAACCGTTAAATTTGCTCCTTGATTAACCCCGCAACTGAAAATGACAGAAACCGCCAATTTTACCCTCGAACAAGGTTTAGAACGCTACCAACAGGGAGAAAGCGCCGCCAGTTTATTGCCGGAATTTAAACAATTAAGCGATCGCAGTCCTAAAAATGCCGCCGTTTGGTCCTGTTTAGCTTGGTTATATATGCTCACCGATAAACCGGAATTAGCCCTAAAAGCCGCCCAAAAAGCCGTTAAACTCGATAAAGTTTCCCCCCAAAACCGGATCAATTTGGTTTTAGCTATGTTGGAAACCAAAACCGCCGGAGTTAGGGAACATATCGAACTGGTGCAACAATTAGTTAGTTTAAACAAAGAAGTTCGCCAAGAAGTGGATGAAAATATCGCCGATGGTTTAGCTAGAAAACCGGACTGGAAAAGTTTAGAACGCGTCAAAGCTTGGTTAAATGAATAAGAATATGGAATTATCAAAACAGTTATTACTCGGCTTAAAAGCCAATGATTTTCGGCATCCCATCGACCTAGAGGCCACTAATTCCCTTAAACAGTTGCCTGGGTTAGATATAGCCGTGAGAAGTTTATTAGGTTCGGTTGCTGAGGAATTCTTTTACTTAAATAACATTGCTGCTAGTGTTTTGGTGGGGGAAAAACAATTACCCGACCTGCATAATCTCCTCCTAGAAGCTTGCCGAATTCTCGACTTAGAACCACCTCAATTATACATTCAACAAAACCCCGTTCCTAACGCCTATACCTTCGCCATGCGCGGCAAAAAACCGTTTATGGTGATGCACACTTCCCTAATTGAAATGCTGACTCCCGCAGAAATTCAAGCGGTAATCGCCCACGAATTAGGTCATCTCAAATGTGAACACGGCGTTTATCTGACTTTAGCCAATATTATGGTTCTAGCGGCGGGATTACTGCCCAATTGGGGGACAATGTTAGCACAATCCCTACAGGAGAGAATGTTAGCATGGGTGCGCTGCGCCGAGTTTAGTTGCGATCGAGCGGCTTTATTGGCAGTTCAAGACCCAAAAATCGTCATGTCGGTGTTAATGAAGTTAGCCGGAGGTTCCCCCAGTCTCGCACCTTTATTAAATTTAGAGGCCTTTATCGATCAGGCCAAGTCCTACGATGCCGTCAGTGCCTCGGAAATGGGGGAAATGTTAAAGGGTTTGCAAACCCAACAGTTAACCCATCCCCTCCCCGTCCTGCGTGCGCGAGAAATCGATCGGTGGGCCAGTTCCCCCGATTATCACAATTTGTTAAAAGGGCCAAAAATGGGTTATAATGATAAAGCTAATGCCAAGGGCGAATGGCGAAATTGGTAGACGCACCACACTCAAAATGTGGCGAGGCAGCCCCTCATGTCGGTTCGAGTCCGACTCCGCCCATCAAATTACAGTAATTTCTGGCTATTATGGCCTAGAAATGGCCGATAATATTGGCTTAGTTGAGGTTTCATCCGACTAAATATTAATCTCACGCCGAGGAGTAGACTTTACGCCTACTGGAAACATCCTTACTACCTACCCCAATGGACGGACAAGATAGATAGGATTGGCTGAATAAATCTAAAAACCGTGTTGGATAAGGTTTTTAGATTTATTCAGCACACCTGAATTAGTTGATGCTTGCTCAATATCTAACAAAGACTCGATCACAGAATTAACCACAGCAGCTACGCAGGAAATCGCCACACTATTACCGGTTAATTTTCGCATAGTTTGATAACTGCCGACAATTTGATAATCATCGGGAAAACCTTGTAAACGTAGCATTTCTCTTGCTGTTAAACGTCTTTTCCCATCCACTAACAAATAATTATAGGATGCTCCTGCTCGCAAGGCACAGGAATAGGGATAAGCGCTGACATTACCTCCTTTATTTTCGTGCCAGATAGTCGGTTCACTATAAGGTTTTTTTCCCTCTCTTTTCAGCAGGCGACTTTTTTGAATTTTTTCGGAAGCATAATAAAAATCCGAGACATTTTCTTCTAATATTTCCGTTAAAGTTGTTCTAGATAAAGCTGGTTTTGGCCAGATAAAACCCCGCGCTTCTCGGAAACCAACGATAAAAATTCGTTCTCGTTTTTGCGGTAAACCAAAATTAAGCGCATTCAAAACCCGATAATCGGTATAGTAATCTAAATCTTGCAGAGTATCGAGAATAACTTCTAAGGTTTTTCCCTGTTGATGTCCCTGCAATTGCTTGACATTTTCCAGAATAAATGCTGCGGGTTGTTTGGCTTTTAAAATGCGGGCAATCTCAAAAAATAGCGTGCCTCTGGTGTCTTCAAACCCCTTTAAATCACCACAAATACTAAAGGGTTGACAGGGAAATCCCGCCATTAAAATATCGTGATTGGGAATATCTAGGGCAGCGATTTCGGTAATATCTCCCCGGGGTTGGTCGCCAAAATTAGCCTGATAAATTGACTGAGCATCTTTATCTATATCACAGGAAAAAACACAATCAGATTCTAAGTTTTTTTGGCGACAAACTTGTGCAATTGCCACTCGAAACCCTCCCAAACCACAAAAGAGGTCAACAAAACGAATTTTTTTACTATCTTTCAGGAGATTCATCGATAGTTGAGATTGTAGCGATAGGGATATTCTCTTTGATTTTAACTTATCTAACTTTCACCAAAGAGCGGACGGTAAATATTTCATTGGCGCTTGAGAGTAACAAACTGAAAACAGTCGTCATCCCTGGAGACATACACAAAAAAAAGGATGGTGGGTTAAGCTTCTTGAACCTCAGTTTTCTAGGAAATCACAGCCAAGAATAACAGAATTATATAATTTGAAATTCATCCTGTTTAAGATTTTGAATCGATTCAATCTTGGAAACTTCTACAGCGATAACTGTATAGGCTTTTCCCTGATTATTTAACACTTCTAAAACATAGCCATCCTCTTGGCCTTCGGGTCGAGGACAATAATCCACGATAATCGCGTGAGTGCCACGAGACAAATTAGATTCTGGCAAATCTTCGGTTAATTGAACTTCGGAAAACATATCAAATTTCATAGTCTAACTCTTTTAATCTGGTAATAAAGTCACAAATCTTGTTTCTTTCGTAAGTGAGTCGATAATCCAATAGGTAGAGACTTGTAAGTTTATCCCGTGGAACTCCTGAGATAAACTTATTCTGTATTGTTACATACAGCAATGAATCATTATCGCCCTAACTCTTGTGTTGGCAATGAATTGGCAATTAATCAGAATCAATCTATAGCGTTTCGCTCAAGCCAACCTAAGAGGCTGTTGTGTTGACGTTGAAAGCTTTGGTGTGTTCTTCTCGAATTTTATGAATTTCTTCAGCATACTTGAGAGTAAACCCGTAGGATTCCGCAGCCTTTTCCGCAGCAATGCGAGACTTAACTAAATAGTCATGGATAGACGTGCATTCCTCCGATAATCTTGTTTGAGTTTTATCTTTTTCTTGCAAAATCTCTGAGTGGATCATAAGTTATTCTCCTCTTTGAATAGTTCAAGTGGTGTGACAATTTCAGGTGTTGACAAACCAAGGCGGGCATTGATAACGCGAATATGCTTCCGTTTGTTAGCATTCGCTAGGTGGTTGCAATTCCAAGTAACGAGATATTGAATGTCGAAATAGCTGGCATAGGCAAGATGTAGAGCGTCGCCCACAAGAGACCTTGGCATGACATAGTTGGCAAGATAAAACTCGACAACTTGTTCAAGAGCAGAAGTCGGCGGTAGTAAAGGAATCCTCGAAACCAAATGAATAATTTCAGCTTTACGCGGATAGTTTCCGTTGGTTAGTTCTTGAAGCACGGCATCCGAAATATATAAATCATAATAACTGGACATCTCCGACCACCACTTCCTTGTGATTTCGGTAAAAGTTTTTAGAGCTTCACGCTCATCAAAGTAATAACTCGGAACCGTGGAATCCAAGTACACTTTTTCTTTGATGATAATAACTGATCGACAAGACTAAATCAAAGCCTGAAGCAGCGGTATGGTAGCCCCCTCTATTCTACTATCCTATCTCTGTAACGAAGTTGTTGCACTGTCATGCTTGACCTCGATCATTTCTCAGAGCGATCGCACTTGGACTTGATCGCATTGAAACTTCTCCATTTTATCCCAAACATTAGCGGTGCGTTACACGCGCGTTAACGCACCCTACAAGATCGGCGATCGCACTTAACAGATAAAAGTCGCGGACAGGATGCAGGTGATCGGTTACGCTTCGATATACTGGCAATAGGTGGCTGGTTGGGGAATTGGCAGCCCTTCCTCTTGTAATCCATCCAGATGAAATTGAATTGCTTCTTTCATATTTTCTGTGATTTCCTCTAGGGTTTTACCGGTAGTAACACAACCGGGTAAATCGGGAACATAAGCGGAATAATTATTTTCAGCTTTTTCGATAATAATCGCATAACACACGATTTCTATTCCTCAATTATTTGATTTAATTTTTCCTTGAAAATCGTTTCTATTTCTTTATAGGACATCGTTTGAGGTGCGGGATATTTAAAACTGTCTTTTTTTCGGCTTAATAATACTTCTAGTGCTTCACTAAAAATAGCTTCTTCGTTTCGATGTTCCGAAAGATACTGACGGAGTTCTGCGTTAGTCATTTCCGAAGGTGATTTTTTCATAATTCAAAGTTCCAATTCCCCTGTTCATCGATTAAAATGATTAGAAAGCAATTGACAGATAAAGATAGCGGTATTTTTCTATCAAGGAAAAGTTTTGTAAATTTCTCTACGATGTGCGACTCGTTGACAGATGATGGTTTGATTGGGTTTATCAACAGTCAGTCCAATCCTATAATCTGCAACTCTAATTTTATATTTATCTTTATGTCCTTTCATTTTATCGAGATAGCCTAATTCAAAAGGATTGTCAGTTTCTAATTCGGAAAATACGATCAACTCAATACGAGATTGTATGTCTTTTGGCAAAGAGGCTAATTCTTTTAAAAATCTCTTGTTGTATTCAACCTTCTACATTTTTATTTTTAAGCAACTCTAAATATTGTAAGGCTTTTTCTTTGTCTAGGATTTGATCATTTTCAACTTCTTCGATGAGTTTTCCTAGTCCGTAATCCTCTAGGATTTCTTCGATTTTTTCAAATTCAGCAATGGGAATCTGAACGGCAATCGGCTTTTGATCCTTGTCTAATACATAGCTTTTGTTAATTTCTAGCATTTGGTTTTCCCTCCGATACAATTCTTAAAAATTGGCTGTAATCTTTATATGTTACATTTTACAAGTCTCGACGCGAGAGAAGAGTTTTCTAATTTTCCTACTCAACTCAATAACTTTCGGGAGGTGAAATGGGAGGTGTCCTAGGGGTGCTTTTAGGTCAAAAGTAACATCTTTGTAGTATATCCAGCTATTATTCACTCGCCAGCCTACTCTATCTCCGAAAGCGTCCCAAACTCTTCTATTATACTCCCGCGTCCCACCGAGTTCGCGGTAGATTTTCGCCTGCACGGAAAAACCAAAGCGACCGCCACTATATTTAACCCATAATTGGTCAATGGTTCGCAAATCCTCGCAGGGAAAATTATCGATATCCTCTTCCCGTAACCATCCCTCTTTTGTTCGGTTGGCAGCCTGTAGCATCACTGTTGCGGTTTCTTCGTCCGCTTCTTTCCATTGCTGCCGTTTTAATAAATCTTCTAAGTTTCGATAATCGATTCCTTTGGCGCTTTTTAGTTCGATTTCTGGCGGTGGTGCGGGTTTCGGGGTTTCTGTTATCGTTTTCGCCGACTCGCGATTTATCGGTTCCGTTTTAGGGGACGGTAGGACGGGTTGTTGTGCTAGTTTCAGGGTAATCCGGTCATAAACTTTTAAAACCTTCGGATTCGTGGGGTCTAAGGCTAATACTCGCCTCATTAACTGTTTTGCTTCTTCTAGTCTCCCGTCCCCTTCTAAATCTAACGCTTCCTCTCGCAGTAACCCGATATCGGCGAGGGTTGCCTGTTTCGGTAACAGAATCAGATGATTTTTGTAGTTTGGTTCGACGGTGGAGTGGGGAGTCTGCGGGGGTTTGTTGTATTGTCGGTTGATTTCCGGAACTCGATGGAATAGATGATTACAAAGTCTCTCCACTGTCGCGCAATTCCTTTCCCCCTCAATTCGCAAAGCCTCCAGAAGCGCGTAGGTAAACGAACTCATTCCCAAAGCGGGAATTTGATAGGATTCTTCCCCCGGACTACAGGAAGCGATGGTAATCACTCCCTGTTGGGGTTTTCCTCCCGTGGATTTATTGCCGAATCGCGTCTCGTTACGGCAAGAGTCCAACAACAGAATGATATTATCCGCGCCGCATTTGCGTAAGCGTTGGGTGAGATAGGTGAGAGAAATGGTGGTATCTGGGAGCAATTGGGAGTGTCCATCGTGGGGAACGAGGTAATCCTGTTCCTGATGTCGTAATCCGTGGCCGCTGAAGAAAAACCAGAAGTTATCCCCCGTCTCCAACTGCGGGGACTCGAAAAATTCATGGAGGAAGATTTTTAAATTTGTGGCGGTGGGTTTCGTTTCTAGAAAAGTACCGCTAGGCGTTTTAATGGGGTCAGAATCATCGGTAAAGAGGAAAACCATGTCAAACTTGGCTTCTTCTTTACAATAGCGAAACATAGCCTTCGCGTCTTCGATGGCGCAATCTAGCTTGTTAAAGTGTCCCTGTTTATAGGCTGTAATGCCGATGATAAATGCCCAGTTCGCCATTAGTCTGCGGTCGGTGTGTTTTTCTCGTCTCGCTTGAATTTTAGGGTTAATCCGCCTTTGGTGCCGGTCTTAATCCCCGTCCCTAATAATTTTACTTCACCTTCTCCGGTAATCTCTACGCAAAGCTCTACTTCATCGAGTTTAAAACCGGTTTGTTGGTTGACCTGTTTCTGTGCTTGATTGAAGACTTTGCCGATAAGCTGGAGAAAATGGGAAAGTTCTGTCTCTAGCTTCTCTATGCTCACTTTTACGCCACGAGTCGCAGCTTCGGTGATAATTTTCCTCGTGTCCCAGGAATTGTAATAGGTATTGTTTCCTTTCGCATCTTTATCGGGGGTGACGGGGGTATCTTCTGCGGTGATAATCCAAATAGTTTCTTCTGGCATAGCGCTCTCGTTTTTCGGCAATGGTTCTCCTTTATTATTCTAGTTACCCATTGCTAACTCACCTATAGAGATAGGGGTTAATAGTCCCAAAAAAGGGGGTTTAAATACCCCCAAAGCTCATAAGTTTTATGTTTTAGAGTATTGGTTTTAAACCGTTTCTACCAAGGGACGGGTTAACTTATCCAACTGTTGGGTTAACAGACTCAGGAATAAACCCACATCGGTGACGATACCGACGGATTCTACAGAACCTCGATCGCTTAATTTTGTCACCACGGCCGGGTTAATATCAACACAGACCATTTTCACCCCCGCCGGTGTCATATTGCCCACACCGATGGAATGGAGCATACTAGAGAGCATGAGAATCATGTCTGCACCTTGAATTAAGCGGGAATATTCTTCCTGTGCTTTAATTAAATCCATCTCCGTATCCGGAAGCGGACCATCATCGCGAATTGAACCGGCCAAACTGAAGGGGACATTATTCTTGACGCATTCATACATTACGCCTTTTGTCAATACCCCGGCCGATACAGCTTTGGCGATGCTGCCGTGGCGACGGGTGAGGTTGATAATCTTGAGGTGGTGACGATGGCCACCGCGCACGGGGATGCCTTTCTGCATATCTACCCCTAAAGAAGTACCCATGATCGCCTGTTCCATGTCGTGAACTGCGATCGCATTTCCCCCCAGTAAAGCGTGAACGTAACCATCGCGGATTAAACGGGAGAGATGTTGCGCTCCTCCAGTGTGAATGACCACCGGACCTGCCGTTACTACCACTTTACCGCCCTGGTCGCGAATTTTACGCATTTCCCAGGCAATCTGCTCCACGGTTAACTCGACTCGGCGCTCGCTGGAAACCCCCGCACCCATAAAGGTAAATTCCTGAGTGCTGTTGCGTTGTTCCCTGGATTCCGCCTGTCGGATAGTACGGATGCCCTCAACTCCCACCATGACGCGATCGCCAGCTTTTAAATCCCGCAGCAGAGTACATTTCGCGGTTTTGCCTTCTGGACTTTCAGTGACGACGATGGCTGCATCCATGCGTTGATTTTCCACCCGCACCCATTCACAGTTAACCCGCACTTCCGTGGGATAGATGGTGCTGACATAAAAATCATCGGGAGCGACCCCATCTTGTGCCACCACTGCGGTATTGACATCACAGATTTCTTGGGGACGAGCGGCCGCACCGAGGTCGATCAATTGTACCATGATCTCCTCCATTACCTCGTGAGAGGGTGCAGAAACCCGCACTTCGGCCGAGGAGGTACTTTGACGCTCAATCCCTAAGGTGAAGTTTAAAACCTTGAAGCTGCCCCCATTTCCTACCACAACATCGAGAGCTTTATTCATAATTCCCGCGTCGAGCAGATGACCTTCTAACTGGAGAATGCGACTTTCAATGGTGACATTAGCGTGATGGTCTGGAATTAAGGGTTCCGTGGTACGCAGGGTTAAACATTTGGCCGCACCTCCTGCTTTTAAAAACTCCGTTAGGGGAGTTTGTACCACTTCAAACCCTTTTGCAGCTAAGTTATGTTGTAAATCGTCACTAATTTTATTCATGACGATTACTTGACCGATATTCACTGCATTACAAGCAAAGTTAACCGCATCGGCTTCTTCAACGATAATGCGTTTTTCTTCGGGAATTTTTAACTCAATTAACCGATTAGAATAGGCATCAAAAGCATCGGGATAGTAGAGTAGATAACCGCCACTAAGGGGACAAAAACAGGTATCAAGGTGATAGAAACGTTCATCGATTAAACGTAGGGATAAAACCTCGATATCGAGCCACTTAGCGATTAAAGGGTGGGAATCTAACTCAGTTCTGAAGCCATATCCTGCCCATAACCAACGTCCTTCCCGATCTAATAATGCGTCTCCTGCACCTTCAAAGGGTAAATCTTTGGGCAGTTCGTGAACTGTAAAACCGTTATCTTCAAACCACTGCTTAAAATAGGGTTCTTCTCCCTGTCTTTCTTTGTGTAAAAAGCGACTGAGAACGACAGTTTTTTCCAGAACTAAACCTGCATTAGCGGTAAAAACCATGTCAGGCCAGCCTTTTTCTGGTGTGACTAAATCCACGAGCGCCCGATCTTTGAGAACATGATAAAGCTGCTGCCATTGTTGCCTAGCTTTTTCCTGGGAAGATTTGTGAATGTTGCCCTCCATCCAGGGATTAATCACATAATCCACATCGTAATGATCGGGAGAACACATCAAAAAGCGAATAGTTTCAGTCATATTTTTTGACAATGAATATTCAGTATAAGTAGTCTGGAGATAAGTTTAGACCAATCTTCCATTATACTCTACTTTGCCCCGAAATGTCACTAGGTCTAAGATTAGGACAATTACCGCTCTACAAGCTAAAAACAGCCCGGTTTTAGCCGATAACTGACGGCTAGAAGCTTAAATCATTGTAAATCCTGATATTTAAATAACCCCATAAATTTCGATTTGCGTCCGTGTTCCTTAATTAAACTTTCCCGATAAGTTTGCCATTCTTCCCGTCTTCCCGACATATAAAAGGCATTACGAGCTTTTTTTAGCCATTTAATCGCTTCTTGATAGCGGTCAGCCTTTTTTTCGTCCAGTATCTTTTCCGCAGGAGGACACGCGTGATCGATCACCCAGTTAGGATCGACGGTAGCAGCCGCATCCATTATCCGCCAAATTAGGTGAGACTGGACATAGGAATTATCAGAAACGACTTTAATTGCATCTCTAACTAAATTTTCGTGGAGAAATATATCGATTTTAGCCTCTGTGGAACGTCCACCGCTAAACTCGCGCAAGTAATCTAACAAGTCTAATTTTAAATCTGGCCAATCTTCCCCCGCTAAAGACTCAATTTTTTGGTAATGGGAAAAGGAAGGTTGGTCTTGAAATGCCTTAATTCTAGCAGCCAAAGCTGTATCTATATCCCCTAAAGATTGCGCTAGTTCACTTGTCCAGAGAGCTAATTGATAATAATAATTCCCTGGGAAATTTAGACCACTTCGGGCAATTATTAGGGCGGATTCTGGTGCGGATTCATCGCGTAAAGCTTTGGCAAAAAAGAAGGCTTCATCGTTTTTAGTTATCATATTTTTTGCCGCCGCCATCGCTTCGTCAATGCGATCAAGATAGACTAACTTAGTTAGGTATTCTACCACTTGTCCTGAAGCTAAAGCTAGATTCAAATACTCCTGATCTTTTTCCTGTTGCTCGAAAATTTCTAAGCGAATAGAAGTCAATGTTTGGGAATAATTGGGGATATTCCCTGACCACATTTCTGAAAAATTAGCCGATTCTCCCCGTAAAATCTTCTCTAAAATTGGATCATCCCATCCCTGTTGTAAGGCTGCTAAACTCATCTCAAAATCGGCACTCCATTCATCTTGCCATTGCTCGATCTTTTCCCTTAAATCTTGCTTTTCTTGGGGATTAAATTCTTTACTTAAAATTGCTGCAGTTAAAACTCGATCGATTCTGGCACTTAAATCATCATTGACAGCACCGTAATCTTCTAAATTATCCCATTCCTCGATACAGGCGCTAATAATTGCTTCTAAAATAGCGATCGCATTATCCAGTTCTCCCTTTTGATAATAATCTTGGGCCTCATCCACTAGGGCATAAATTTCATTAGAAATTGGATCTTCTTCGTAGTAATCTTCTTCGATCGCTCGCAGGGATTGCCGCAGTTCATTACGGACAGTATTACGATAAGCTTTGACATTAATAGTTATCTTACCTCCCGCTTTATTAACTGGGGTAGCTGGAAATAAAAATTTATCAATTGTCTCGATAATTTCTGGGTGTTTAGCCACTAAATGATTAAGTAATTTTCTTAATTTACTTTCATCGATTGGTGTCAATAACTCCTCTAGGGAGGCTTTTTTAATAATTAATTCTGGTTGACGAGAACAGGTTAATAAAACCGCCACAATATGCTTACACCAACCCTCGTAATCGTAGGGACAGGAACAGGAGACATTCTCAAGATTATCTTGGTTAAAATCCATGGCAACTCGATAGGGTTTAACCTCACTACCATTCACTAAAGCTTGCAGATTTTGCCCCCGTTGCCAAAGAGAAATAACTGCACCGCTATCGTAATAATATTGACCGCGCTGATAGGAAGCATTGGTGCTATTTTGCCGGATAATTTTTTCATTGATAGGAGGAATAGTCATAGTCAGAAAAGGAGAGGATTGGGTGATAAAATCTTGTCTGTGGCCAGAAAACTGCCAGCACCGAGACAGACCACTGCATCAGCAACCGAGTCAACTTATCTTCAGTTTAGCCTAAATGTGCTATAGTAAAGACAGTATGGAAATTAAAAACATTCCTCTGTCCCAAATTCGTCGTCCTTTACCGCGACAAACCGATCCCGAAAAAGTTAATCAGTTGATGCAATCGATCGCTGAGGAGGGATTACGAGAACCGATCGATGTTTTGGAGGTGGATGGTAACTACTACGGTTTTTCTGGTTGCCATCGCTTTGCCGCTCATCAGCGTCTCGGTAAAGAAACAATTCTCTGTCGAGTTCGTCGCGCTCCTAAATCTGTTTTAGCTAAACACATCGCTTAAGCTGAGAAGTCCCATGAATGAGTCCTTATATAAATATCATCGGCAAAAATTAGAGCAGTTAATGGCAAAAATTGGCTGTAAAAATCTGGAAGAATTGAGTCAGTTATCGGGTCTATCTTCTTGGCAATTACAGAGAGTTTGCCATGGTTTAATCGCCAAATTATCCTCTGAATCTTTGGTGAAATTAGCTAATGGGCTGCAGCTGCCAGTTAGCGAGCTTCTCGCTCATTTTCAAATTCCGACTATGCAGCCAGAGGATCATTCAGGGGAATTAAAAATTCTCGAACAAGAGTATCAAAATTTACAGCAAAAATTAGATAAGCAAAAAGACGAATTAGCCGCAGAATTTCAACGTCAAAGCATCGAAGCGATCGAATCTTGGTTAGTTCAATGGCCCACGGCCGAGGCCGTTGCCCGCAAAAATCCCGACCTAGCAGCCGTCAAAATCCTCTCCCTAGTTAAACCGATTATGCAGTTACTGGAGCGCTGGGGAGTGCAACCAATTGACAGTGTCGGTGATCATGTGAGTTATGATCCGCAAATCCATCAATTGATCGATGGTCAGGCAGAAATCGGTACACAAGTTCTAGTGCGTTATCGGGGCTATCGTCATGGGGAAAAACTACTTTATCGTGCTAGAGTAAGTTTAATTAAAGTAGAAATGCCAGAAATTCAACCAGTAGAAACAGAAAATGTCACCGCTTAAAGTGATAATTCTTGCAGAGCTTTGGTGATGCGAAAAATTCCCCCGTGGTCTGCTTTTATCGAAAAAATCGGGTCTAAAACCTCGCCTTAAGACGAAAAGTTTTTGGAGCGGGGCATAAATCCCCATTACAAAACTAATGGCTACTTGATAACCGCCCCCTGAACGGTTAAAATGATATCATAAGTGATTCGGAGGGAAAAATATGTCAACGCCCTACGATAACTGTTTTGACCACATTACTGATCGTCCAACGAAATTCTGTTCGCCAGCAATGGTTACAGATGGTTTGCGGAGGTTTATTTGTTGCCGATGTTAGGATACTACTATTAGCGACGCTTAAGCGAAACCCAACCGCACTAAACCTCACATTTTAGCATATATTTCGTAAATGTGCTAATATTTAACAGTAAAGCCGTCGTTCTACGACGGGGTTTCAGACCCAAAATTTTCGATGAAAGCAACGATCCGAAACGTTAAAATTAGCGAGATTCCCACAGCGATCGAGCAGTTAGGTTTGTCTGCTCATGCGTGTGTCGATTTCACAATCGAGAATCATGAGATGACGGGGAACGAACAGGACGAAACCACCCAAGCCTTGATGGAAGTGGTGAATGAAATTCGTGCTTATGCCAAGAGTCAGGGATTGACTGATGAGAAGTTGGAAGAGCTTTTAGTAGATGAATCGTGAACCCATTGTTATCGATACGAACGTCTTGATAAGCTTCGCCTTAAGCAGTACGACAACACCAGCTTTGGCTGTAGAATACGCGATTAATAACTTTATTATTCTGCAAAGTCCCGCAACTATATGCGAGTTGGTCACAAAACTTCTTCTCCCAAAGTTCGAGAGGTACATTACACTGGAGCAGCGCCGACAACTGCTAGTAAGAATTTTGGAAATTTCGCTGCTGATTAGACCTACTGACCACACTGAAATTTGCCGAGATCGAGACGATAATAAATTCCTAAATCTGGCAACCAGTGGGGAAGCACGCTATCTCATTACTGGTGACAATGATTTGCTTATACTGCAACGCTATGGGAAAACAGAGATCGTTACACCAAGGGAATTTTTAAAAATTGTTCGGCGGTGAAGTACAAAAAATCCAGTTTGAGTGAGATGATCGAAAGAACAACATCGATATGGAAAAACACGGGATAGACTTTAATTTTGCCAAGACAAGTGACTTAAGCAGTAGGTTGGGTTGAGCAATAATAACTTTTGTCTGTCAAATATTAGTGACGCTTGAGCGAAACCCAACCACACCAATGTCGTCAATAATGTTGGGTTTCTAACTGGGATTGGTGCGTTACGCTAACGCTAACTTTTATCTCATCGGTAAAGATTGCAATCCAAAACAGAGACCTTGACAGACTCTTGTTAGGAAATTTAAGTCCAAAGTAGCGATTGTATCCCGAGAACTATGATAATAGGGATTACGCATATTAGCCGTATCTGTCACCATAATTGCCGAATAACCGCGACTCCAAAAAGGAGAATGATCGCTGCGTCGAGTATCGGGGACGATATAACCTCCAAAAATTACCGGCAACCATTCGCAGGGAGTCTGATTTTCTCTCATGACTCGACTGAGAAAATTTAAATCCTTGCGGGTTTTGAGATTGCCAATCAAAGCGATAAAATCCCCAGTGTTGGGGTAAAAATATTCTAGAAAAGCTGGATATTTTTGAGAATGGGGATTTTTATCACAGTAACCGAGCATTTCTAAGGATAACATTAACCTTAAATCCTGCTTAGTTTGTTTTAATTTTTCCGCGTAGGCAATGCTCCCCAGTAATCCGTATTCTTCTAGATCGAAGGCAATTAAACGAATTGGATAATTAGCCTGATTCTCCCCAAAAAACCTCGCTAATTCTAATAATACCGCTAATCCCGTGGCGTTATCGTCAGCCCCCGGCGACCCCGGCACCGTGTCATAATGAGCGCCAATTAAAATCGGAGGTTTTTGACTGTTGTTAGGCAAATCCAAGATTAAATTTTCGTAAACTTTTCCCTGAAATGAGAAAAAATGTGATTCAACTTTTCCCCAATTGCCTAACTCTTGCCGCAGGTATTCTCGCACATAAAAATGTCCTTGACTAGAGAAAAAAGGGTTTCTTTCTCGGACAATTTGTTCTAGGTGTTGGCTTAAGCGATCGCTAAGAAGATCAAACATTGATAGCAGCAGATAATTTAATCAAAAGAGCCAATGGATAGAGAAACTGAGGGAAAAATCGGGGAGAATAATAATTGTTAATTATAAAATATTCTGTGGAGCTAAAATCATGACAAATCTCCAGTGGACTAGCTATGATTGTATCGTTGTCGGGGCGGGATTAGCAGGATTAATCGCCGCGCGTAATCTCCAGAGGCGAGGTCATCAAGTTCTGGTAATCGAAGCGCGAAATCGTTACGGTGGCAGAATGTCTGGTCAATATCTCCCCTCCGGACAGTGGATCGATCGAGGTGGTCAGTGGGTGGGTCCAACCCAAGAGCGTTTTTTAGCTCTCCTCGACGAGTATAAAATACGTCGTTTTCCCTCTCCCAATCAGGGAAAAACCGTCCTAGTCTTTAACAACAAACGCTATGAATTCAATGGTTTTTTTCAAGGTTTCCACGAGGGAGAAGTACCCGATATCGGCACGGAAGAATGGCAAGATGCGATGTCAGCATGGGCGCGTTTTCAAGAACTAACCAAAACCCTACCTTCAGGTTATCCCCAAAGCAACGATCACACCAAAAAACTAGACAGTAAAACTTTTGCCCAGTGGATTGAAGAAAACACCAGCACAGATTTTGGTCAATGGTATTTTGCTTATATGGCGCGTGCAGTGGGTTTTCTCGGGCCGGCCGAACCCAACCAAGTCTCACTGCTGCACGTTCTTTGGGGACAAAATTGCGCCCCTCAGGCCGAACATCCAGAAGCCGAACTGATCCATGGCGGAGCCGGACAAATTCCCGACAAGATCGCAGCGGAGTTAGGAGAGCGAATTCGATTGGGGGAACCAGTTTTTCGCCTTAATTATGACTCGGCCGGTGTCACCATAGAAACCACCCAGAACACTTTTACCGCCAAATTTGCCATCATTGCCATGCCGCCCCATCTTGCCGGCCGCATTATTTATCATCCCCCGCTGCCACCCCAGCGACAACAACTAACCCAACGAGTACCGATGGGATGCTGCGCTAAAATCCTGATTTCCTATGAGCGACCTTTCTGGCGAAAACAGGGACTAGCGGGACTTGCTCAAGGGAATTGTCAATGGTTGGAACTCTGTGCCGATAGTTCCGATCCCGAAACCGGTGTCGGGGTAATCGCCACCTTTGTGGTTGGCGATCGCTATAGTCGTTGGCGCTCGATGAGTAGTCCGGCGCGCCGTGCCGCCGTCCTCTCGGATTTAGCTATTTATTTCGGTCAAGAGGCCCTTTTCCCGATCAGTTACGATGAGGTGGATTGGCCCGGGGATCCCTGGACTGGTGGCGCATATTCCGCTTTTATGCCCCCCGGAGTCTGGACAAGTTTCGGCGAGGCTCTTTTTACTCCCGTCGGACCGATTCACTGGGCCGGCACAGAAATGGCCGATCGCTGGCCGGGATTTTTTGAGGGAGCGATCCGCACCGGTGAGGCAGCGGCCGATCGAATCGCCTTCCTTTTGCGGGAAAAATGAGCATTTACAGGGCTACGCCACCTTTTAGGTCAAAAAAGTCATCATAGTCAAGTTTCGGGGCTAATAGGGCAGAAAACTCTTAAATCATCACTATTTCGCCCTGGTAATGTTCGACGAAATACTGCACACGATGACGATATTCTTTAATTGTCCGATCGACCCATTCCCGCTGCTCACTGTTAGCATAGATATGCACTAAAGGTTCTCCAGCATCGGGTAAAATCAACACCCAGTCATCATTAAGGGGATTAATCACCTTCACCCCATCGATCAACTCTAGATTATCGGTAGCGTGAGTCTCCACCAGATAGCGCATCAAGGATCCCTTGACTTTCCAAGGACAACGCACCGCCGTATTCTTATTGTAAATGCGCGGTAACTCAGCCCGCACCTGAGCTAGAGAACGTTCCTGAATGGTTAACATCTCCAAAAGTTTCGCCACGCTGAACATAGCATCGAAACCGGGATGTAATTGCGGAAAAATAAACCCAGTTTGCCCAGAGCCTCCTAAAACCACATTAGGATTGGTTTGACATCCTTCCATTAAAGCGCTAGGACTGGCTTTTGTCCGCACCACCCGGCCATCGTGACGACGTGCGATCTGTTCCACGGCACTAGAAGCATGAACCGGCACTACCACTGTACCGCGAGGATGGGCGGTCAGAATTGTATTCACCATTAAAGCAGTTAATTGTTCCCCGCGAATCGATAAACCACTCTCATCGACGAGGACTAACTGTTCCCCGTTGGCCGAAACCTGTACGCCTAAGTTCGCTTTCAGGGCCTCCACCACATGGCCCAATTGATGGATCAGTAACTCTCTTTCCTGCATGGAAAGGGCATTCTGACGTAAACTGGCATTGAGAACCACGGCATCACAGCCAAATTTAGCCAGTAATTCTGGTAAAATTGCTCCCGAGACTCCGTAGGCGTAATCAATGACGATTTTGGAAGCACTATTGCGAATAGCCTCCACATTTAGCTGAGTTTCAAAGGTTTTGCGGTAATTATCGAGAATATCAGCCGGATAGGACATACTGCCGATTTCCTGCATTCCCACCCGTCGCAAATCTTCCTTGAAATAGGCCCCTTCGATTTTCTTTTCCCTCGCTTTGGAAACATTAATCCCTTTTTCGTCTAAAAACTCGATTAAGAGAAAATCCGGGCGATCGGGATGAATACGAACGTGAATGCCACCGACTACGTTTAATTTAGCCACTAAAGTCCGCGAAATCGGTAAAGCATTCGCTTGTAGGTTTTGGATATTAACTCCCACGGACATTAAACCGGCAATCAGCGATCGACTGACCATGCGCGAGACACTACGTTGATCCCGGGAGACGATTACCGTTGACCCCGGTTTCAGGATAGAACCGTAGGATGCCCCCAGTTTAACGGCGAATTCGGGCGTGATATCGATGTTAGCGAGGCCCGATACTCCTCGTTGACCAAAGAGGTTTTTATGGGCAGTATTTCCCCAAATCAGGTTAATATTGAGGATGGCTCCCGATTCGATCTGTTTACTCGGCCAGACTCTCACCCCGGAATTGATCTGCGCTTCTTCCCCCACGATCGATAATTGTCCGATCACCGCACCTTCGTGTACCTGGGCCCGTCGATCAATTCTGGTCCCCCTAGCGATCGTACAAGCGGCTAAATTGACCTCATCCCCGATCACCACACCATTCCAGAGGATGGGACGTTTCAGATCGGAACCGGCACCGATGGTGACATTATCGCCGATAACCGAACCCCTCTCGATCAGAACATTTGCACCAATACGACAATGATTGCCGATCATGGCTGGGGCCTCGATCTGGGCGCTAGGATCGATATAGGTATTAGTACCGACCCATACCCCGGGGGATTTTTCTCGATAGGGAAATTCTAGGTTAACTTTGCCAGATAAAGCGTCGTATTGCGCTTCTCGGTAGGCCTCCAGATGACCGACATCGCACCAATAACCATCGGCCACATAACCATACATAGGTTCGCCCCTTTGCAGCAGCAGCGGAAACAAATCTTTAGAAAAGTCGGATTCTTCTTTGTAGGGGAGATAATCGAGGACTTCTGGTTCGAGAATATAAGTTCCGGTGTTGACAGTATCGGAAAAAATCTCGCTGGTGGATGGTTTTTCGATAAAACGGCGAATTCTGCCTTCTTTGTCGGTAATCACTACCCCAAACTCGATCGGATTGGGAACCCGCGTCAGGACGAGGGTTGCTTTCGAGTTTTTGCTTTTATGGAATGCGATCGCTTTTTGCAGGTCAAAATCAGTGATACTATCGCCACTAATCACCAGAAAGGTATCATCTAACCATTCGGCAATATTTTTCACACATCCTGCGGTGCCTAGGGGTTGATCCTCCTCGACAGCGTAGGTGATTTTTACCCCAAAGTCGCTGCCGTCTTGAAAGTAGTCGCGCATGACATCGGGGAGATAGTGCAGGGTGGTGATAATTTCAGTAATGTCATGCTTTCGCAGTAAATTAATAATATGTTCGGCGATCGGACGGTTGAGAATCGGGACCATCGGTTTGGGAAGATCACAAGTAAGCGGACGTAATCTTGTCCCCGAACCACCTGCCATTAGTACCGCTCGCATAACTTCCTCCCAAGGCTATCTTTTCGCCGTTTTTAAATATTTTTTTCAAATTCTGGCTTTAGTTTTCCTATCTCGATCGAGCTAGTTCCTAACCGGCATTCTAACACTGTCTCCCGGATTCAGGACAATATTTTCTTTTCCCAAGTCGGCAAAACCCAAGCTTAAAATGGGAGGTGTGAATTGTCTAAATTCAAGGATGAGATGGCATGAGACTCGTTGTTTTTATCTTAATAATTTTTTATGGTGTCGGTGGTTGGAAATTCTGGAATGGGTACAGAAGCACTAACTTTAGTTCCAGTTTACCCAATCGTTTAGCTCTAACACTGTTCTGGCCGCTTCTGTTGGCTGTTAATCCCGCCTACCGCAAGAATTTTCAAAAAGCCCTCAAGGGCAAATAAAATTAACATACTGCCAAGGTTGCGGCCATAAAACAAAAAAGGGGGTGGGTATCGAGGCCTTATTCTGCTGGATTAGTCGAGATTACCCCCCCAAAAAAAACCTAAATAATCCATGGCAATCAGCAATTTAGCCGTGGATGTCTTATCATGGTTAGGGAAAAAATTGGGGTCGTAGCTCAGTTGGATAGAGCGAGTGCCTCCTAAGCACTAGGCCGCCGGTTCGATCCCGGCCGATCCCGCCTTTTTCAGTGATCAGTGATCAGTAAACAGTGAAAAGATGCTGGGAAACTGCTATTTAGGGCTGGCTGAATAATTATAAAAACCTTGTTGGGTAAGACTTTTAGACTTTTTGTCAATCAAAAAGTACCAGGCACTCAGGTGATAAGGGGGAAAATTGAGGCACTTTTTCCCTGAAAATTAGGTAATTGGCCACCTCAAAACCGCTAAAACCCCACACCCCACACCCCACACCCCACACCCTGTCCCCACGAAAAACTTTTTGCCGCAAACCCTATTCATAGCGCTTTTCACGTTATTGAGGTATCGACAAGTTTTGCCAACAAAGGACTTAAGCTCCTTGCCCATGCCTCATTCTGATGAAAACTGCTATAGCGTTCATTATCAAAATATCTACGGGCTTAATTAAGCCCGTAGCCGTGCCTAAGGGCAACTTCTAGAGGTTAGGCTTGATCGCTTCTGTTCTCGTTAATCTGTCGGATGATTTCAATCATTTGAGCGTGTCGATCATCCATTCTCTCTAGATGCCGGTAAAAATCGGCTTGAGTCTCATAAAAATCTGATTGTGCGCTTGCTATTCGAGCTAGGTAATCGTAAAGCCCTTTTTTCTCCTGTTTGCGTTCTTCGCGGTCACTAGCGACGGCATCAGCTAGGGCTTGAATAGCGCGAGCGTTCGATTCCACTATTTTCTCGATCCGCTCTAATCTGTCTTCTGACATTTTGGTAAACTCCTAATAGACTAATTTCTTGTCCCCCACCGATGCCCGTCGGATGGCGGAATAATACTAAATCCGTTGAGTATAGGCTATATATCAGGACAGCCGAACGGCAAAAGGCAAAAGGGGGAATAAATAACCAGTTTTTAATAACCGGATTTAGTATCACTCAAAACTTAAACCTGCTCACTGATAACTGATAACTGCTATTTAGGGTCTGCTGAAAAAGTTTGTTGGTGGGGGCAGGGTGTGGGGTGTGGGGTGTGGGGTGTAGGGTTTTACCGATTTTGAGGTAGTCAGTTACCTAATTTTCAGGGAAAAAGTACCTGAATTTTACCCCTGATCCCTCCA
>NZ_JADBUN010000217.1:0-16617 GCF_020245625.1 Microcystis sp. M049S2
AAAACGGCTTTACGATATTTGGCTGGGAACACTAAATGATATAGCAAAACACTTACATTATGGCTCTTATGGATGTATTCACTCATTTTTCTATTATACGCCGCGAGCGGCGGGGAATTAGACCCGAAGAGATTAAAATTATTTTTATTGGGGTAAGTTTCTTGACTAGAAAGACTTTGAGTCTTGAGATAATATTAGGTCGAGGTCTATACCTAATACTAAATCCGTTGAGTATATGCTACCTATCAGGATAGGCACTCATGCAAAAGGGAGAATAAATAATCAGTTTTTAATAACCAGATTTATTATAATCTCTCTTTTTTGCCAAAGATAATTTCCCTTACATAGCTTGATTTTCTCTCCGGTTAATTTTTGGTGATTGCTATCAGATTACAACATCTGCTCGAAAACTTGACAGACCCGGGGTTGAAAGCGCTGACGGTGTTTTATTTTTAAAAAAGGGCGCATAAATTCGAGATAGCGAGGTGATAAACCGGACGTATCGATGACTCGAATTGATCGCAATGTGCCTAATTCTAATTCCTTTTGAACCATCAATTCGGAAATCCCGGCAGCTGCCAAACTATTCTCGATGATTGCTTTCACCATTTCTCCCGTATTTAACACCAAAGTCACCTTTAATGTCCGTAAATCGATGCCCCAATTCTGTAAAGCTTCCTCGAATCTTTGTTGAGTTCCCGATCCCGATTCTCGCATTACCCAAGGGGTTTCCACTAATTCGGGTAATTCGATCGCTTCTCTTTTATACCAGGGATGAGAACGTCCGACAATAATTAATAAGCGATCGCTGCCGACGATCTCCTGTTCTAAACAATGTGTTAAATCACTCTTGACTTCTCCCTCGATTAATGCTAGGTCAAAACGTCCGTTAGCCGTACCCAGACAGATTTCTTCCGTATTAGCTAGGGTGCAGTTGATCTTAATTGCCGGATAGCGCTCCTGAAAATCGCTAATTTTTGCCGGGAGCCAATAGTTACCAATAGTCAAACTCGATCCTAATTGTAGTTCTCCCCGTTGCAAGTCGTTAAATTCCGCCAATCCCCTTTCTGTCAAAGTCACCTGGGTGAGAATGCGTTGCGCTTCTAATTGCAATAAACGTCCTGTTTCCGTGATCTCGATGTGACGACCGACGCGATGGAATAATTTCACCCCGTATTCATTTTCTAGGGAGGCAATGGCGGCACTGACGGCCGGTTGGGTGATATATAAAGCTTCTGCTGCTTTGGTGAAGTGGAGATGTTCAGCAGTCGCGAGAAAGATTTCCAGTTGATCTAGGGTCATTCTGGCCATGGCAAGGGGTTTTTTGTCTCTATTGGTCTTTCCATCATTTTAATTTATTAAATCAACAAGAAAGAATATTTGATTTTATTAATGGCTCTTTCTAGAGTAGAAGTAGGGCGATCGAGATCAGAAGAGCCGATTAAGAAAAAAATCCTATGACTACCATGATTACTGCCATATCTACAGCAATAGCGGCCTTTATTGCCACTAATCTCGATGACATCCTGATTTTGACGATTCTTTTTACCCAGGTCAATAAACTTTTTCGCCGTCGTCATATCGTTATCGGTCAGTATTTAGGCTTTATCCTGCTGATTTTGGCGAGTTTAACCGGCTTTTTCGGGAGTTTCTTGATTCCGGCTCAGTGGATTCGTTTTCTCGGTCTTTTGCCAGTGATTTTCGGGATTCGGAGTCTCTGGCAGCGAGAAGAAACCGAGACGGATAATCATCTGGAGATGGCTGTAGAATCAGCACCGTCTTCTCCTTTGCTGGCCTGGTTTTCCCCTCAAACCGGTGCTGTGGCGGCAATTACCATCGCCAATGGCAGCGATAATATCGGGATTTATTTGCCGCTGTTTGCTAGTAATACCTGGCCAAATTTAGTTACTATCGTCAGCGTTTTTCTGATCTTGGTGGGTGTTTGGTGTTTTACTGCTCATCAGTTAACCCAATTACCGGCGATCGCTAATTTAATTACCAGTCACGGCAGCCACTTTGTCCCCTGTGTGTTGATCGGTTTGGGTGTGTTTATGATCAAGGAAAGTCTTCCCCTCGCTTTCTTGGCCTTATCCTTAAGCTATGGATGGGCTCTTTTCCAGCAACAAGCAGAATCTATTTAGGGTTTGCGGCAAAAAGTTTTTCGGTGGGGGCAGGGTGTGGGGTGTAGGGTGTAGGGTGTAGGGTGTAGGGTTTTAGCGATTTTGAGGGGGTCAATTACCTAATTTTCAGGGAAAAAGTACCTGCATTTTCCCCCCGATCACTCCAATGGCCGGTACTTTTGGATTTCAAAAAGGTCTAAAAGTCTTATCGAACAATGTTTTTAGATTTATTGAGCAAACCCCATTTAATTTTTGATTCAATACAAATACATCTAAAAAGAGATTTTATATTTTTTCCATACCATCTATAACTCAAGTGCCATAGAATAACATCATCTTCTCAAGCGCTCACCTTGAAACTGACCCCTAGTCATCTCGATCATGTTATTTTTTCTCAAATCACCAGTGACGGAAAGCAAGACCAGCATTAAACCGAAAAAAGTCAATCCCAATCGAGTCCGCGATCATCTGGCCAATGAACGCACCTATCTGTCTTGGATGCGAACAGCGATCGCATTAATGGGTTTTGGTATGGTTATCCTGCGTTTACGGGCCTTTCATCCTCCTCTGGTTCCCCGGCCCGGTTATGGCTGGAAATTAGGCTTAATGTTTGCTTTAGTGGGTTTATTGACCGTATTTTTGACCACGGCCCATTATTTTACAGTCAGACGAGATATAGATGAAGATACCTATGAACCAGCCGATCGATGGGTGCTACTATTTAGTTTAGCGATCGTTATTCTCGGTGCGGGAATTATCTATTTTGTCGCCACCAGTCCCGATCTGTTGATCGGTAGTATGATGACTTTCGAGTGAACTCTGGGGATTAGGTGGGTTGAAGTAAGCGCCAACTGACCGTGACTAGAACAGTATAAAGCAGTATTTTTAGGGCATTTTTGGGCAAATATTCCGATAATCTTGCTCCCACTACTACCCCCGGTATCCCACCCAACCAGATGGGAAGTACCAGATTCCAATCTACCGTTCCTAATCCCAGATGACCGATGGAAGTACAGGTTAAGAGGATGGACGCTTGCGATAGATCTGTGCCGACTAATTTGCGAGAATCAAGGTGAAAAAAGGTCATCAAGACCAATGCAAATAAGGAACCACTGGAAATACTGGTTAAACCGACCAAATAGCCTAAAACTGCCCCTAATATCGTTGTTTTTATCTGACCAGAGCGAGTGGTTAAATCTAATTTTGGCCAGGACCAAGGGGACAAATCGGGAAAAAATAAGGAGATTAGTAGTTCTAGGGCCGCTAGGACAGTCACGATCATCAAGACAAGACCGATGATATGAGGCAACCATTGATCGAGATTGAGGGAGCTATTCTGCTGAAAATAGCGAAAACCGACTAATCCTAACAGAGAACCGGGTACACTGCCAATTACTAGCCATTTTACCACTTCTAATTCGATCGTTTGCTGTTGCCAGTGACGAACGGTGCCGACCACTTTCATCAATCCGGCCGCTACCACATCGGAACCCACTGCGGTGGTAGCGGGAACCTGAAATACAAAGATCAATAGGGGTGTAATCAAGGATGAACCGCCAATTCCCGTTAATCCCACGATAATTCCGATAAAAAAGCTAAATATTGTCAATAAAGAATAGTCCATTTTTGCCTCAGTCGTCTCTTTTCTCCGGTGTGTTTCTGGTAGTTAAGGGACAAAATTAGTTAATTAAGCCTTTAGAACCGACTAAAAGAGCGAAAAAAAGTAATATTAAGCTTTTATCGCTGTTTAATCTTTTTAGTCTCTGTTTATAACCAGTAATCTCCCGAATCGAAACTTAATTTTTTTGCTATCCTGTAAAATGTAATTGTATTTTAATGCGATTGCGATTAAATCATGGTTAAAATACGGTCAAACCCTATACATTTTTTGCCAGAGGATTAGCTACCGTGAGTATCATCATCGAGCAAGTATCGAAACAATTCGGCACCTTTACCGCTTTAGACAACATCAACCTAGAGATCAAATCGAATCGTCTGGTGGCACTGCTGGGGCCGTCTGGTTCGGGAAAAACCACCCTCCTGAGAGCGATCGCAGGATTAGAACCCCCCGACACAGGCAAAATTATCATCAATGGCAAAGACACAACCCATTTAAATGTCAGAAAAAGGAATATTGGCTTTGTTTTTCAGCATTATGCGCTTTTTAAACACCTGACGGTGCGTCAGAATATCGCTTTCGGTTTAAATATTCGCAAAGCTACCCCGAACTACATTCAAAAACGAGTGGACAGTCTCTTGAGTTTAATTCAATTGCAGGGATTAGGCGATCGCTATCCGGCCCAACTATCCGGGGGTCAACGTCAACGGGTTGCCCTGGCCCGGGCCTTAGCGGTGGAACCGGAAGTATTATTATTAGATGAGCCTTTTGGGGCCTTGGATGCCAAAGTTAGAAAAGAGCTGCGGGTTTGGTTGCGGCAATTACACGAGGAAGTCCATGTCACCAGTGTTTTTGTCACCCACGACCAGGAGGAAGCCATGGAAGTGGCCGACGAGATCGTAATTTTCAATGAGGGTAAAATCGAACAGGTGGGGACTCCCGATCAGGTGTACGATCATCCTGCCTCTCCTTTTGTGATGAGTTTTATCGGCCGGGTGAATGTTTTGCCACCGACCTCGGCTGCACTGTTCGAGCAGCTCGGAGGGGGTACTAACGGAGTCAAGATTTTTATTCGTCCCCACGACCTAGAAATTCTCTCTTCTCCCAATGGGTCTAGTATTGCGGCAAAAGTCGAGCGCATTATCCATCTGGGTTGGGCCATCGATGTGGAATTAATTCTACCGGATCGCTCTCTCCTGATTGCCCATCTGAATCGAGAACAACTGGCTCAACTGCACCTCAAGGTCGGGGAGCAAGTTTATGTTCGTCCTCGGGATGCTCGCGTTTTTGCTTAAAAGTCACCCTTATTGTTAGCACCTGACGAAGGTCCTAATAGGTGTAGGGTCATGAATGCACACGGCTGCTAGTAGCTTCGCATCATGTACCTGCACACCCCTAGGAGTCTTATGCAAATAATACTAAATCCGTTGAGTATAGGCTACTTATTCTTCCTCATTTTCAATAATCTTGGGTTGAAATTTAGTCAACAGTTGATTATAAATATTTTGATCAAGTGCTAGGGTCATTTTTCTTTCAGTTAGACTGAACTTTTTGGGTGTGTTACTGCTTAACTTAAACCAGCGATTTTAACCAACCGTACCAAGCATCTAAACCTTCTCCTGTGGTAGCGGAAACTTGAAAAACTTTCAGATTGGGATTAACTTGATAGGCATAATCTAAACAGCGATCGAGGTTAAAATTAACGTAGGGTAGTAGGTCTATTTTTGTCAAGATCATGACTTGAGAAGCGTGGAACATATAGGGATATTTAATCGGTTTATCTTCTCCTTCGGTGACGGAAAGAATGACGACTTTGGCATTTTCTCCTAAATCAAATAAAGCAGGACAAACTAGATTACCGACATTTTCGATCATGACTAAAGAATTCATCGGTGGATCGAGTTCGATTAATCCTCTCTCTACCATTGATGCTTCTAAATGACAACCTGTTCCGGTGTTAATTTGGATAACCTGACAACCGGTTTCACTAATTTTTTGAGCATCATTAGCTGTAGCTTGATCTCCCTCAATCACACTGATAGGAATAGCGGTTTTTAAATCGGCAATTGTGCGAGTTAACAGGGTAGTTTTTCCCGAACCGGGGGAAGAAACCAGATTAAGAGCAACAGTTTTTCTACCCTTCAACCAACCGCGATTTTGTGCCGCTAACAGATTATTTTTTGCCAGCAGATTTTGCTCAACTTGGAGAATATTACCATGAATTTGAGCGTGAATTTCCGCAGGATGATGGGGATGCTCATGATCGTGAGCGTGATCGTGAGCATGATCGTGAGCGTGATGGCTATGACTAATAACAGTACCATCGGCTAAAATATGTTCATGGGTTCCCGTTTGCGGATTAGTTACCGTTACTTCCGAGTTATCAGAGCAACCACAGGTTATACACATAAGGATTCTGTCTCCAACGATTTAAGATTTAATTCTTGACCCTGTAAAATGATTATATTGCGACTACCACATCGATCGCAGATTCCGTAGGGATATTCTAGTTCTAGCTCATTTCCGCAATCTTGGCACTGTCCTAAACCAGAAATTTCCAGAATCTCTAACATTGCCCCCTCTATATTAGTACCTTGACAACAGGTATCAAAACAAAAAGCGATCGATTCTGGCATAATTGCCGTTAGTTTACCAATCTCTAACACCACGCGCTTAACTTTCATTCCTCGGGAATGTTCTAAGGCAAGTTCGATAATATTTTGGGTGATTCCTAGTTCGTGCATTTTCAGTTATCAGTGATCAGTTATCAGTTATCAGGGAACAGGGGACAGGGAACAGGGGACAGGGAACAGGGAAATTTCAACTAAAACCCCAAAACCCCAAAACCCCAAAACTCCAAAACTCCAACTATCTGTTTTTTTAGTTTTCACTTTTTCCTTTAAAACTGTCTTCTGTCTAATTAACATATTCTCGGTAATTGTTCACCGACTAACATATCGAGAATCCTTTTAGTGCCGAAAGGGGTTTTTAAGTAAACTAAATTGGGGGGAGAAGCGACGACTTCCCCGATAGAAGCGGCATTTTTACCGTCAGGATGGGAACGCATCACTGCTAAAACGCGATTTTCCGCCTCCGGAGGCACGACAAGGACTAATTTGCCCTCATTTGCCAGATAAAGCGGTTCTAAACCCAATAATTCGCACATTCCTCGCACTTCTTCCCGGATGGGGATCGCCGTTTCCTGTACCTGTATTCCCACCCCTGAACTTTGGGCAAATTCGTTTAAAACCGTGGCTAATCCGCCTCTAGTGGCATCCCGCATCGCTTTAACTTCCGGGCAAACGGCCAGAATTGCAGAAATTAAAGAATTCAGGGCTTGACAATCGCTTTCGATTGTGCATTGCAGGTCTAATTCGCCCCTGGCAATCAGAATGGCGGCACCGTGATCCCCCAGAAAACCGTTAATCAAAATGCGATCACCAACTTGTAAATTATTCGCCCCGGAATTGATTCCAGCCGGAATTACTCCCACTCCAGAGGTATTAATAAATATTTGATCTCCTTGTCCCTTGGGAACGACTTTTGTATCCCCGGTGACGATTTTTACTGCTGCTTTTTCGGCGGCTATTTTCATGCTGGTAACGATGGTTTTTAGGGTGTCGATAGATAAACCTTCTTCGAGGATAAAACTACAACTGAGATAGAGAGGAATTGCCCCACCGACAGCCAAATCATTAACGGTTCCATTGACTGCTAAACTGCCAATATCACCCCCCGGAAAGAATAGGGGAGAAACCACATAGGAATCGGTGGTAAATGCCAAGCGATCGCCTATTACAGCTAAATCTTTAATTTCAAATCGGGCTTGATCTTCAAGGGTTGCCAGTAGGTTATTATCAAAATTATTCACAAATATCTCATTAATTAAATCCCGCATTGCGCTGCCACCGCTGCCATGGGAGAGAGTGATATTTGTGTCAGTAATTTTTGTTTTTTTTAATCTTAAAGAAGCTGAAGGATTGCTAGTCATAGGTGAGGTAGGAAGTTTTCATTTTGGCGAGTCGCTGGTCGATACCAAATTAGGTTAGACTTTATCTTGATCAGAAACGCTAGTGAAATTTAAAGACAATCAACGCGGCACAGATTCCAGTTTACCTTCTTTTCGTCTGAACATCTCCCCCATGTCAGGGCGTTATAGCTGACAGTGAGTCGCTATAATAGAATTTGCTGATCGCTAACTTCTCCCTCAGTAAAATTTCTATGACTGGAAGACTGAACAAGCTACAACAAGATTTAAAGAACATAGAAACGGAAGTGGCAAATTTAGCCGAAAAAATGCGGGAAAAATACCGAATTTATCTTGATTTACTTGGTGAATCTCTCTATAAACAGGCGATCGGGGCAGTGTATTATATCTGTACCCGTTACTATGGGGGGGAATTTCTGGCTCTCTCCCACAGCAATCGTCAGAAACTACAAGAGGAGATCAAAGCTCTAGGACAAGAGGCTAAAGCCAGTTTACAGCAATTGGGCGAGCAGAGCTTTGATCGAGGAGCATTTTCAGGGGTAGGATTCTCTAAAAGTCCAGCAGAGACGAAAAATACCCCAGATTTCTTGAAACTTTTTCTAGACAAACGGGAAAATCTAGCCGCAACTGGAGAGATTAATAACCCCGATATTTTACTTTATTGTTGTCGAGTGCTGGAAAAAAACTGTATCGAGATTCTCAATCATCTCTCTAAACAAATTAATCAGCAACTACAAAAAGCTTATATTCTTCCCCCTCATCTACCCAGTCAAATTCTCGATATGGCAATTGAAGCGGGAGAAGAAGGACAATCCCTAGGTGGGGGAAATAATATGTTAAACATTCTAGTGGAAGCTAAAAACCCTGAACTAGAGGAAGAAAAAGATGAAGATGATGGGGATGAGGATGAGGATAATCGTGATTTTTTGAGTGGCAAAGTAACTAAAGTAACGGCAATTCATCTACGAATGGCTGAACTGGAATTTGCTGATGCGCGCTTAAGTGTCGAAAGAAATCAAATTCGCTCCCTTTGGGAACAATTAAATCGTCTAGGGGAACAATATCATCGTGTTCGCAAAGAATATACTATCGCTCAAGCGGAAGCGGCGTGGCGCAGTAGTTGGTACGATTAATCAGTTATAATCAAACAGAGGTAGGCTATTAAGAATTTAAATTGCTTTTTGAGATGAGGCAAGAGGCAAGAGGCAATAGTAAAGGGATTTGGGGAGATTTAGCCAATCTAAGGATAGGCGGTTAAAATGTGTCTTAGCTTATTAGGGAAGCATAATACTGGGAAATTTGGAGTAAAGAGGCAATTATGAAAGGGGAAATACCCGACTGGGTGAGATTACAAAAAGCCTTATCTGTAGAAGCGGAAAAAGGTTATCCCGATCTTCAGGGAAATCAATACCGTTTTAGCGAGTTTTTCTGTCTTAGTTTCGGGGATAATCCTCCCGTGGGAATTGCCACCAGTGAGAGAAATCGCTGGCGAGAATTAGCCCAAAAATTTGCCCAATATTCCCAATTTAATCCCAGACAAAGACAACAATTAGTCACCGAAACTCGCAATTTTTTGCAACAATTACGGCAAACTTTAGAAGCAACCCCCACCCCAAAAGAACCAGCTGCGGCGAAAATTATTAATACCATTCCCATCACGGCAAAGGCTAATTCTCCACGGCAAGTCACCCTCGAACAACCCTTGAAATATCTAGCGGAAGTGGGAGAGAGAAAAGCTAGTCTTTTAGAAAGATTAAACCTCCACAAAGTTGAAGATTTATTATATTATTATCCCCGGGATCATGTGGATTACAGTCGTCAAGTCAATATCGCTAATTTAACCGAGGGGGAAACGGTAACTTTAGTGGGGAATGTCAAGCGCTGTAATTGTTTTAATAGCCCCAAAAATACCAAGTTAGCTATCTTTGAATTGCTCTTACAGGATCGCACTGGACAGATAAAATTAAACCGTTTTTATGCGGGAACTCGCTACACTAATCGTGCTTGGCAAGAAGGACAAAAAAAACTCTATCCCGTCGGTTCGGTGGTGGCGGTTAGTGGTTTAGTCAAAGCGGGTAAATATGGGTTAACTTTAGAAAATCCTGAATTTGAATTATTAGACAGTTCTGGGGCAAGTATTGAGTCCTTAAAAATCGGGCGTATCCTGCCCGTTTATACCCTCACCGATGGAGTACCCGCCGACCTAATTAGAAAGGCTGTAGTCGCCGCTTTTGGGGCAGTAGATGCGATAAAAGATCCCTTGCCTTTCGGTCTAAGAAAACAATACGGATTAATCGATTTAAAAACAGCAATTACTAACATTCATTTTCCTAATAATTCCGAGATTCTCAGTCAAGCTCGACGGCGATTAGTCTTTGATGAATTCTTCTTTTTACAATTGGGTTTTCTGCGGCGGCGGCAACAGTATCGTCAGACACAGAAAAGTGCTATTTTTAGTGCTAAGGGTCAACTAATTGATCGATTTAATCAGATAATTCCCTTTCAATTAACCAATGCTCAAAAACGAGTTATTGAGGAAATTTTAGAGGATTTAGATTCTAGCACCCCGATGAATCGTCTTGTGCAGGGGGATGTGGGTTCTGGCAAAACAATTGTCGGAGTTTATGCTATTTTAGCGGCCCTACAATCCGGTTATCAAGCGGCATTAATGGCTCCTACGGAAGTTTTAGCGGAACAACATTATCGTAAGTTAGTTAGCTGGTTTAATCTCTTATATTTACCCGTAGAATTATTGACGGGTTCCACAAAAACCGCTAAACGGCGAGAAATTCACGCCCAATTGGAGACAGGAGAATTACCACTTTTAGTGGGAACTCATGCCCTAATTCAAGATGCAGTTAATTTCCGCAAATTGGGGTTAGTTGTTATTGATGAACAGCATCGCTTTGGGGTACAACAAAGGGCAAGATTATTAAGCAAAGGAGAGTCTCCCCACGTTTTAACCATGACAGCAACACCGATTCCCCGTACTTTAGCTTTAACCCTCCATGGGGATTTAGATGTGAGTCAAATTGATGAATTACCCCCCGGCAGACAACCGATTCAAACCACCGCTTTAAATGGCAATCAAAGAAGGGCTGCCTATGATTTAATTCGCCGTGAAATTGCCCAAGGCAGACAAGCTTATGTGATTTTTCCCTTGATTGAAGAATCGGAAAAATTAGATGTAAGGGCTGCGGTGGAAGAATATCAAAATTTATCAGAAAAGATTTTTCCTAATTTTAATATCGGTTTACTGCATGGTCGCATGAGTTCCGCCGAAAAGGAGGAAATCTTAACAGCTTTTCGCGATAATATTCTGCAAATTATTGTCTCAACTACGGTTATCGAAGTGGGGGTGGATGTTCCCAATGCCACGGTGATGTTAATTGAAAATGCCGAACGTTTTGGCCTTTCACAATTGCATCAATTACGGGGGCGCGTGGGCAGAGGTTCCCATCAATCCTATTGTTTACTTTTAAGTGGCAGTAATAGTGCTAATTCCCGTCAAAGATTAACGGTTTTGGAACAATCCCAAGACGGCTTTTTTATCTCGGAAATGGATATGCGATTTCGCGGTCCGGGGGAAGTTTTAGGACAACGACAATCGGGTTTACCAGATTTTGCCCTCGCTAGTTTAGTCGAGGATCAAGAGGTGTTAGTTTTGGCAAGAGATGCCGCCGAAAAAATTATGTTAGATGATCCCCATTTAATCACTTTGCCCAATTTGAAACAAGCTTTAGAAGCTAAATATCAACGGATGTTAGGAGCGGATATTTTAACTTGATTTAGATGTTCAGTAACCAGTAATACTAAATCTAGTTATTAAAAACTGATTATTTATTCTCCGTTTTGCATAGCCCATACTCAACAGATTTACTATTACTTCCGATTTTATCACTCAATCCAAGCTTTTGGGGGGTTCTACCCCCCAAACCCCCCGCGCATTAGTTTTTCGGTGGGATGCTTACACGCAGCCGCTGACGCATCTGTAATAATTTAGGAGTCACTGATAATTGCTGATTGTCGGTATTTCTACAAATGTGAGATGCACCCAATCAGTAAACAGTGATCAGTAATCAGTAAACAGTAATCAATAATCAGTGAAAAGACAGCAGCAAACTGGCATTTGATGAGGCTCACTTAATACATACTGCTCACTCAAAACTTAAAACTCAAATCTTATAACTGATAACTGATAACTGATAACTGATAACTGATAACTGATAACTGATAAATGATAACTGATAACTGATAACTGATAACTGATAACTGATAACCGATAACTGATAACTGATAACTGATAACTGATAACTGATAACTGATAACTGATTCAATTAACCAAATTTAATCATTTCTCGTCCTGCCATCACCGGTAATTCCCCTTTTAAAATGGGAATCAATGTCTCGCGAATTCTGTCCGCATCGGGGGGACAACCCGGCATAAAAATGTCGATGGGAATGACTTGATGGACGGGCAGCACTTGATCTAATAATTCGGGAACGATACCGGGTTCTTCTGGTAGTTGAGGTGTGTTATCTCCTAACTCTAAATAAGCTCTTTTTAGCACGGGATCGGCAGTTCCTAACATATTCCGCATAGCGGGAACGTTAGCAGTCACGGCGCAATCACCAAAAGAAACGACGGTTTTGGTATTTTGACGGACTAGATGAATTAGTTCTAAATTATCCTGATTAGCGATCGCTCCTTCCACTAAACAGACATCGACATTTTCCGGATAGGTTTTCAGATCGCAGCCGACGGGACTATACACCACGTCAACTTTTTCGGCTAATTCTAACAGCCATTCGTCCAAATCGAGGAAGGACATATGGCATCCCGAACAACCAGCTAACCAGACAGTAGCGAAGCGAATTTTACTCATAATTTTAATTCCTTGTTTGTTAGGTTTTGGCAATAGTGATTACTAGCTAATAGAAAAGCGGCTGTTTACCGAGGGGCGGGTTTTTGCCTGTCTCGACAAGTTCCTGATTATCTGCAATTAAAGAAAAAAGATCGATCCCCTTCCATTCTTGCAAAAATTCACAGATTAGCTGTGGTGTCCAATTTTCACCTCTAAAAAACTTAAAATTTTTCGTGTGGACATTGAGAAAAAAATGCAAGATATTACATTGATCCTGCGCCCCGAAAATAGTCCCCTTGACTGTCCAATTATCCACACTACTGGCGTAATCCTCGATCGCCCGATCTGCGGCCGCCACACGCTCTCGGTATTGATCACAGAATTGGCGAAGCATCTGGGGAAATCGCCCAACTTCGGCGAAAAGTTCGATCGCGGACCAAGCTAAATTGGTTGGTTGAGATTGATAATCCAGCAGGGATAGACAGCGATCCAAGGCTTGCAGAAAGATCTGTTCGAGATTTGTATCATTCATAACATTATTGATTCGCTTGACGCAGTAGGGTCGACCAACCATATTGAGCTTGAGCGATTTCGTGAGCAGAAGGCTGATTCATACCCTGATTAATCACTAAATCCGATTCTAAGATTTCGTGTTGTAAAAAGACACGATCAATCACCGTTCCCTGTCCTCGCGCCATCCTCAACCACGCCTTTGCCATATCAATACTAGGCCAAAATTCATACTGACTGACACCGCTACCGAAAGCGTAGTCCTTTGCTCGTTGAGTTTCCCGAGCAGAAATACCGCAGTAATCGGAAATCAAGCGAATATCTTCATTCATCCCCATAATCTCGTCATACAGAGCCATTTCCGCCCGCAGATACTTGGCATAAATACCTAGATGTCCCCAACGAGCGTTTTGAGAATCTACCATTTTTCGCTAACGCGTCCATTGGTGTTGAGTCCTAGCATTAACTAAAAATTCCAACTTCGATCGATCTTCCTCTTTTTCAGAAACGGCGGAACCCTTGCGGAATATCGCCCCGGTTGGACAAGCGGCAACACATTTGCCGCAGGAAGTACAGGCAGAAACGCTGCCCCAAGGCTGATCCATTCCCGCGATAATTTTATCTTTTTCGCCGCGATAAGCCAGATCCCAAACGTGCGCCCCTTCAATTTCATCACAGACTCGTACACAACGGGTACAGAGAACACAACGATTATGATCGATACCAAAAAGAGGATGGGAAATATCCACTTCTCGCTTGGGAAAACGGTAGGGAAAACGACTATGATCCATACCCACTTCGATGGCTAAATCTTGTAATTCACAGTTACCATTAGCCACACAAACTGCACAAACGTGATTACCTTCAGCGAATAATAACTCCACTGTCATGCGGCGATATTCTTTCAGTTTTGGAGTATCGGTATGAACCACCATTCCTTCCGCCACTTCCGTTACACAGGCAGGTAATAATTTATTAATACCTTCAATTTCTACCAAACATAAGCGACAGGCAGCCACTTCAGAAACCCCATCCAGATGACAGAGGGCAGGAATTTTTATTCCTACCTGACTAGCGGCTGCGAGAACTCGCGAACCCGCTTCGATCGCTACATCTTTACCATCAATGCTTAAAGTGATTACGGACATAAAAATTATTCTCCTTGAGGATAATATCCCTCTCCTTCCCATAGGCCACAATTTGTGGCCTATGGTGGGATTTTTACAGAAAGTTTTAACCTAGACAATCGGCTAAGTCTTTTGCGGGGGTGGTAATCGGCTGCAGGTGATAGGTATCGGCGAGGAATTTGAGGACGTTAGGGGAGATAAATGCCGGTAAAGTTGGTCCCAGACGGATATTTTGCATACCTAGATGCAGCAGGGTGAGCAGTACAGCGATCGCTTTTTGTTCGTACCAAGAGATAATTAGGGAGAGGGGAATCTCATTGACGCTGACGTTAAAAGCGTTGGCTAATCCTAGGGCGATTTTGATGGCACTATAAGCATCGTTACATTGTCCCACGTCCATTAGCCGGGGTAATCCTTCGATGCTACCTAATTGTTTGTCGAAAAAGCGGAATTTTCCACAGGCAAGGGTTAAAACGATGCAATCTTCGGGGACTTGTTCCACAAATTCGGTGTAGTAATTGCGATCGGGTTTTGCGCCATCGCAGCCGCCAACTAGGAAGAAGTGACGGATTTTACCCTGTTTAAGGGCATCAACCACCGTATCAGCGACACTGAGAACGGTATTGTGAGCAAATCCCACCATTACCTGCCGAGGTTCGCTTATTTCAGTAAATCCGGGCAATGACTGCGCTTTAGCAATCACGGGACTAAAATCGATCGCACCGTCCACTGTTTCTAAGCGGTTAATATGGGCATAACCCACAGGTCCGAGGGTAAAAAGTTTACTTTCATAGTTTTCGTGGGGGGGCATGAGACAATTAGTAGTTAAAACTATTGCCCCCGGAAACTTAGCAAATTCCTTAGTTTGATTTTGCCAGGCGGTGCCATAATGACCGTAGAGATGGGGATATTTTTCTTTGAGTTTTGGATAACCGTGAGCGGGTAATAATTCTCCGTGGGTATAGACTGTTATCCCAGTATTGGCAGTTTGTGCCAGTAAAGCCGCCAATTGTTTAATATCATGGCCAGAGACTAAAATGGCTTTACCTAGACGCGGATTTAAGGGAACATTTGTCGGTATGGGATGACCGTAGGTTTCGGTATGACCTTGATCTAATAATTCCATGGCCCGCAGGTTTGCCGCCCCGACTTTTAGACAGATTGCCACCCAATCATTCAGGTTTAAATCACTGCGATCAATTGCCGCTAAAGTCTCTTGGATAACCTGATAAACTGAGTCATCCTCTTGACCTAATTCCTGAGCGTGGAAAGTATAGGAAGCAAGACCTTTAACTCCGTAGATAGCGGTTAACTTTAGGGAAAAAATATCGAGGTCTTGCACTTTTTCAATTAGTTCTAAGGATACTTCTTGACCTTGGCTGACTAGGCTCTCATTAAAATTAGGCTGATAGTTAGCAAGTGCAGACCAGTCCACCGATCCCAATTGTGCTTTTAAATTTTCCCGAATCTCTAAACAACGCTGAATATAATCGGTAAAACGTCTTTGATCGAAGTTCACATTGGTCATGGTGGCGAAAAGCGACTCGCAGGTAAAAATATCGGCTTCGCGAGTAGATATTGCCGCTTCTTTGGCTTTTAAAACCACCAATGCTAATCCCCGCAGACAATAAACTAATAAGTCTTGAACGGCGTTGACTTCGGGACTTTTTCCACAGGCTCCCCACTGATGACAACCATTACCACTAGCGGTTTGTTCGCATTGTTCACAAAACATAAGTTTTCTCTCTTTTTTCAGTAGATTGACAGATTGTTGCGATTTTTTTCTACTAAATTTAATTCTGCTTTTTTGAAAGTTAGTTATCGGCCCTCACCCGGCAGGAATTATGGATTTTACGACTGGAAAGCTTGTCTTGACAGCCTCTACTCTCTGAACTATGTTTTTATTCTCTCACTTTTTTTGCCGGTTGGGTTCTGATTTTAGATTTCCTCAAGAATTACCGATTAAACAATTATTTAGTTGTCTTAAGTAAATTAAGTATTTTTGGTGATTTTTATGATATAATGGGCGAGATTTTCGATTTTTAGGTGGGTATTTGCCAGTGTCATAGCAATCGGTATCCTGATTAGGATAGAAAGTTGGAACTTAAGAGTTATTATCGCCTAACTGTGATGATGGGATTGCTTTCGACATAGATAGTTATCTCTTTTTTTATTTACTTATAGCACTTCTTGGAGCTATGAGGTACAATGAAAAGCAAATAGACAAATAATAGAACTTACCAGCTTTCTATGAGAGCCTATTCCGTAGATTTTCGCCAAAAAATTATCGATGTCTGGAAGAAAGAAAAAATTTCTATTCGAGGACTAGCCCAGAGATTTGACGTGGCTAAAAGCTTTATTCAGAAGTTATTGAAGCAACATAAAGAAA
>NZ_JADBUN010000218.1:0-9960 GCF_020245625.1 Microcystis sp. M049S2
CTGCATTATTCACCAACTGGCAAAAACCTGATTGTGAGGACATCTCAAAAAACAGACTGTTTTTCAGCCAGATCGCTAGATGAACTTCTTGCCAAGGCTTTCGAGGATTTTCCAAAGTCTTCATGAATAATGCAGGCTAGGCCGGTGAGTGTCAAGAAACGAACTGGTTCAGAATACTCAATTAGGAGACAATCATGGCAGAAAATAACAATGTCCTGGTCACACCAGAGACCTATATCCGTGCCGAATGCGATCGGCAGTTTGGCACCATCGTTAAAACGGCGGAAGGCCTGAATCGCTTCTACCACTTACGCAGCATCACGCCGCTGGACGGGCAAAGCATCATCCGGATGAACAGGGACACTCTCTACTCCCAGAGCGTTGTCGATACGTCTAAAGGTGCCACCATCACCGTCCCTGAATTTCCTCCAGATCGCTACGTATCGGTTGAACTCGTGGATAACGACCACTATTGCCCTCGCGTGATCTACGAAGCCGGAACGCATGAATTGCCCGATGACACCAAATACTTGGGTCTCTTCGTCCGCATCCAAGTGTTCAATCCCATAGACGTGGATGAATTGGATCTGATCCACAAGTTGCAGGATCAGTTCAGCATCAATGCCAACAGTGCCGATCCACTGCCCGAGTTCAAGTGGGACAGCGAATCGCTGCAAGCCCTAACTTTGCAGTATCAAAAGGATTCAGCCCAATACAGCAGTGTGACGGGGATGATGGGACCGCGTGGCCAGGTCAACGAGGATACCCGTCACATCGTGGTAGCCACTGGGTGGGGGCTTTTACCTGAATGGGATGCAATCTATCTAAACTACGATGGGGATCATGATTACAATATTTGTCACAAAGCGACCTATGATGTTCCAGATAATGAGGCGTTCTGGTCCATCACCGTATATGGCAGTGACGGCTACATGGAAAAGGAGAACAACATCGTCAATTCCTCCAATGTAATGCCAAAGCCAAACCCCGACGGCACCTTCACCGTGTATTTCGGATCGCAAGAGAACTGTGGCAATGTTTCCAATCGGGTAGATGTAACCGAGGGCTGGAATTTCGCTATGCGGATTTATCGTCCCGGTGAGTCTGTCTTGAATGGAACATACAAACTACCTGACGCTGTACCCGTCCAGTGATTCATTTGGTGAAGTTTGTACTGGTTTACACCTAAACGCTATCTATAGGGGCAATTCATCAATTGCCCCTACTACAAAAAAAGCAAAAGTGTAGTGGATTGTTTCAGCTAAAATAGGGCAATAGATTTCGGCTTAAAGTCTTAGATTATAGAACTTATAGCATTTTTCTAATACACCAAATTAGCTGAAACAATCCAGTAGGGTGCGTGTTTGCGGTTACTAATTCGGATAATAAAATAAAACCAACAATCCGCCGTAACGCACCAATTCTATTACTATTAATTAAACATAATAAATTACATTTAATTTACCTGTGTATCATCCCCTGTAGAATTAAGTAGGGAGACACAATTATTTGTAGGATGGGTTCGCAGTAGCGTAACATGAGCTTTCTTGCAGTCTCAACCAAAGATTTAAGATCAATCGAGAAATATCGCCCGCTGCGGGTTGTGACAATTAGTCAAGATGAACTGATGAGCCACCTCAATAATTTCTGGACTATTGGCCTCCCACTCCTCCGGCTCTTCTAGGTTCTGTGTGATTAGTTTAACTTACAATATGATCGATCGATCTTTGTGTCCTTTGTGTCTTTGTGGTTCGTTCCACCCCCTCGCTAGGAGAAATGTATCCTAGAATACATTTTACCCACCAAACCTAGGAGAGCCCTCCTCCCAGAGGGATAGCTAACCCGTTGAAGCTTTCTTCCCTTTTTTGGTAATCTTCACTGCTGCCATTAATTTACTCCCCCAATGGTCTTGGATTATCGTTAATCTTGTGGATTTTCAATGTTTCGGGCAGCATGAAGTACCGCAATAACATCGATTTGCTCAGGCTTGATATAATAAATTATGCGATAAGAACCCTCGATAACTTCTCGGATCTGCTCAGTTTCAAACTCCGGAACAAGACGACCCGAAAAAGGAAAATTAGCGATCTGTTCTGAGCGTCTGGTCAATCTTTCCACCAGTCTTTGAGCATATTGAGGGGAGTTTTGTGATATGTAGTTGTAGATGGATGATAAATGATTAACGGCGGTTTCTGTCCAGAAAACTTTCATGGCTCTAGCTTGAACTTAGTGCGTACTTCTGCCACAGAAATAACCTTTTCCGCCTCACTATCGGCTAATCCTGCTTCAATTGCCTGTCTCACATAAATCTCATACATCAAATCATCCCATGTAGAATTATCCGGCAATTTATCGATTAAATTTCTGGCTTTTTGTTTAATGTTTTTTATTTCCATGATGGTTTCCAAAATGACTCCTGACAGTTTACATTATAGCAAGATAGGCTCCTAGAGATGGTGTATTCTAAAACCACCGCTAACGCTCAGAATATCCAAAAAGGCTTTTCCCTCTCGATGTCCTCAACGAAACCTCAACCCGTGATTGGTGTTATTTGGTGGATAAATGCTGTATATTTACTCTCGTCGCCGCTTAATTCACACGCAGCGGCGCAGAAACTTGCTCAACATTCATTGCTGTATGTAACAATACAGGAGGAGTTTATCTCAGGAGTTCCACGGTGATTAGAGAGCTAGACCGTATTACTGTTAATCCACAAATATGTCTTGGACAGCCAATGATTCGAGGAATGCGTATCACTGTAGGATTTGTTTTGAAACTGTTGGCTAGTCAGTTATCTATTCAGGAAATCTTAGAGGCTTATCCAGAGTTGGAGGAGGAAGATAGTCGTCAGGCTCTTAATTATGCAGCTTGGGCTGTATCCGATTATATCGTTAGCTTCACTTCAGCAGCCGTAACGCACCGCTAACTTTAATGATGGTGGGTGATATAATTTAAAATTCTGAGGTAAATCATGCAACTAAAACTAACAAAAATATTCCAGAAAGTTCCCGAAGGCTATATTGGTTTTGTCGAAGAATTGCCAGGAGCTAATACTCAAGGAGAGACTCTAGAAGAAACTAGAAGCAATTTAGAAGAAGCAATTGAGCTAGTTTTAGAAGCTAATCGTATGTTAGCTGAAGAGCAACTGCAAGGACAAGAAGTGATTCGAGAGTCTGTTACTTTCTGGGCTGCATGAAACGTATAAACTTAATTCGTCATTTAGAAGCTTATGGCTGTGAATTCTTAAGATAAGGCGGCAATCATACGATTTATGTAAATCGTGTCAATCAGAAATCTTCAGCCATTCCGCGCCATCGTGAAATCAATGAATTCTTGACGCGAAAAATTTGTCGAGATTTACAAATACCAGAACCATGAGTGCGACTCCTGTTAAGCTGCTGTAGAGTGTAGGGTGCGTGTTTGCGGCTACTAATTTGGATAATAAAATAAAACTAACAATCCGCCGTAATGACTCCTGACAGTTTACATTATCAACTATTCATTATTAATTAAAAAGGCGATCGCAAAATTACGCCTTCTTAAAAAAGAGATTAAACACCTTCAGCAAAACCCAAAGGTTGAAACTGAGCATCATTGATAATTTTAACCGTTTCCCCCGACTGCTTAATCACAAACAAACCGCGCCGATAGGCATAGACATCTATTCCCTGATCAATTTCAATGCCTGCCACTGCCCCATAAACCCGAAACTCTCGAAATTGGGGGAAAGCAACCTTAAATCGCTGTAATCGGCTGACAAAATCATCTACATCATCCCTCGACAGTCGAGATTTACATTCCACAGCCACCAACTCGCTCCCATTCACCGCCACAATATCAATCTCCATTGCCGCCCCAGGACGCTTACTTTTCAAGCGACTCATCGTTTGGGTGACATCAATGCCCCATTTCTGAAATAAACCCACGACCGCAGGCTCTACCATTTCTTCTATAAAAAGACACAAAGGAGTTGTTAAGCTATTGACCGCTTTGGTCGTTTCTTGTACCTGTTTTTTTAATTCTTCCATCGTGCGATCAGCTTCCTCTCTGCGGCGATCGGCTTCAGCACTGCGGCGATCGGCTTCGGCACTGCGGCGATCAGCTTCCTTTTGAAACTCGGCAAATTGGGACTCAGTTCTTTCAAATAACTTGTAAATATCGGCGATCGTTACAGCGTCTGACATAGGAAGATTCTTCAAGCTTGAGGAGTCTAGTCCCATTCTAGCGACTTGGCCCAGAAAAAATGTCCCTAGCTTCTCATCCGTGTTTTTTCAATCAATTATTGACTATCAACAAATCAGCGATCGCAGTTCAAGGGGAAAGGGTCAAAGGTCAAAAGGCGATCGCGGTCAATGGATAATAGGCAATGGACAATGGATAATTATCAACCATAGCTCCTGCGGCCATGGGCTACTATTTTAATCATCAGGAAGAAATTGACCTGGAAATCACCCAAGAATGGGATCAGGTACAAATTAGCATAACGCGAATAGCTAAATCACTTTTTACAGCAGGGTGAAAGAAGTGACTTTTCCCCCCTTCCCCCGAATGTACCCCGTAACTGATATAAGTAGAGATGTAGGTCTATAACCAAAATTGCCGCATCAGTTCGGTTAGGTGACTGTTTTTCGCTTGTCTAGGAGGGTAGATATGCTCAACGAATTAATTTATGAAGGATTAGGTTTAAGTGCTGTTTTCGGAGGACTATTCCTCTGGTCGCGCTCTAGTCTCGTCAGCAAAAATACCGCCCTTTTAGCTGCACAAGCGCAATTACAGCAAAGTAACTCAGATTTGTTGGTTCAAGTCAAGGGTTTAGACGTGGCGCAATCAGACTTAAAAGACGAAAATCAGCAGCTGCACGCCAAAATCATTCACATAGAACAACATTCCGCCCAATTACAGCACAAAGCTACGGATTTAGAAAATTCTCTCCAGTCCCTCCAGCAAGCTGTCCAGATAGGTGAGGGTGAAATCGAACAACTGAAAACCACCGCTAAGGAAATAGAAGCGGAGAAAGCTGGTTTGATGGAGCAATTAGAGCAAGAAAAAGCCCAAATTACTAGCCTAGAGGCACAGATTCAAACTTTAGAGCAGCAAAAAGGTGAAATTAACCGTCAATTTGATTTGACCAAAAAACAGACCACCTCTCTCTATAGTCAAATTCAGACCCTAGAACAGGATAAAGCTCTCTTACAGCAAGATATAGAAAAAGCCGAGGAATTAAGGGCGAAAGTGGCCGATTTAGAGCATAAAAACCAAGAATTAAGCGATTTAGCCGCCCAAATTCCCAACTTGCAAGGTCAAATTCAAACCTTAGAACAGAATCTGGCTGACCAAACAGAACAGTATGAGCAAGGACAGCAGGAAATAGCCAGCTTACAGGGTCAAATTACTGGGTTAGAACGGGAAAAAAAGTCTCTCAGCGAAGATTTAGCCGCAAGTCAAACTCGATCGCTCTCTTTAGGCCAAGAATGCGACAATTTAACTATAAAACTCCAAGAAACCGTCGCTCAAGTGACAGCCATAACCGCCGAAAAGGACAGTCTCGGCGCTCGTCTCGAAGCGGCTAAACTGGAGTTACAAGCTTTAGAAGTCCAGAAAGGGGAATTATCGGCAGAATTAACCACTGCTGCCGAAAAAATTGCTAATTTAAAAGGGCAATTACAGGAATTAACCCAGTTACCCCAACAATTGGCTGATTCTCAGGCAACAATTGCTGATTTAAAAGGGCAATTACAGGAATTAACCCAGTTACCCCAACAATTGGCCGATTCTCAGGCAAAAATTGTCCATTTAGAAGGGCAATTACAGGAATTAAACCAGTTACCCCAACAGCTAGAAACCTATCGGGAAAACATTTCTAATTTAGAGATTCAACTACACCAGTTAAGTTCCGAAAAAGACCAATTAGAAACCACAACTTCCCGTCATATCGAGGAATTAAGCCAACAAAATCGCCAACTAACTCAAGATTTAGAAGCCCAAAAAACGGCAGCTAAAGCTTTAGAAAAGGAAAAAATTAAGTTTGAGGGTGAGTTAGCAACTAAGCAAGCAGAAATCGCCGCTTTAGAGGTTAAAATTCAAAACCTACAGCAAGAAAGAGACGATTTCTCTAAACAAACTACTCCCATTATTACTAATGAACCGGAAGCAATTATTAGTGAAACTCCGGTAGTAGAAGAGCCGGAAACCCCCCTGGTGATTGCCAAGGAAACTCCGGTAGTAGAGGAACCGGAAACTCCCCCGGTGATTGCCAAGGAAACCCCTGTAGTAGCAGCAGAAAAAATCACGGTTGCCGATACAAGTTTAGAAGTGCAACCCGCAGCAAAGATAGTCCAAACGAGTCAAGAATCCGCAGAAAATCCCCTAAGGGGAAAAACCGTAGTTATACTAGGAACCTTCAGCAAAATCAGTCGCGAGAAAGCGAAATCATTGATTATTAATGTCGGTGGTACTGTTACTGGTTCCCCCAGTGCGAATACTGATTATATTCTCCTCGGTAAAGCTCCCGGTGAGAAACTCAAAAAGGCTCAAAAATTAGGCATTAAAACCCTTTCAGAAGCCCAATTTCTGCAAATGGTAGAATCCTAAATCAGTTATCAGTTATCAGTTATCAGTTATCAGTTATCAGTTATCAGTTATCAGTTATCAGTTATCAGTTATCAGTTATCAGTTATCAGTTATCAGTTATCAGTTCACTGTTTACTGAAAATATACCCCACTTCATAATTCATAATTCATAATTCATAATTCATAATTCATAATTCGCTTGATTACCAAAATTATGAGTCAAAAAATTGCCTTTTTAGGATTAGGAGTGATGGGGGCGCCGATGACGGCTAATCTTGTCCGTCAAGGTTTTGCTGTCAATGCTTGGAATCGTACCCCAGAGGTGCCGGGGATAACCATTGCCGGGGCAGCAGGTGCGAACATTTGTTCTAGTATCGCCGCCGCCGTCAGGGATGCCGAGATTGTCTTTACCTGCGTCGGGGATGTGCCTGACGTGGAAGCGGTAATTTTAGGACCGGGGGGTGTCATGGAATCGGCAGCGGTGGGAACTCTGGTGGTGGATATGAGTACCATTGGCTCTCAAGCCGCTAGGATGATTGGTAAAAAGCTAGAGGAAAATAATCTCCGTTTTCTCGATGCTCCCGTCTCTGGGGGCGATATTGGCGCGAAAAACGGCAGTTTAACTATTATGGTGGGGGGGAAAGAAGCGGATTTTCAGACTTGTCTGCCCTGTTTTCAAGCCATGGGTAAAACTATTCGCTGGTGTGGCGAAATCGGCAACGGACAAGCGGTAAAACTCTGTAATCAAGTCTTGGGGGCGGTTCACATGGTGGCGCTATGTGAGGCTCTAAAAATGGCAAAAATTCAAGGATTAGACCCCAATTTAGTCATAGAAGTCTGTAAAACGGGGGCGGCGGGTTCTTGGGCTTTGGAAAATTTGGGACCAAAAATCCTCGCCCAAGATTTACAGCCAGCTTTTATGATTGAACATATTTTAAAAGATTTGCGATTAGTTAAAGAAACTGCCCAGACAGCCCGGGAAATTCTGCCCGGGACAGATTTAGCGGAAACTCTATTTAAAGTAGTAGCGGAATTGGACGAAGGCAAGGGAATTAAACAGGGAACCCAAGCGATGATTCGCGCCTACGATTAGGCCTTTTGTTGGCGATAAATATCATCGGTACGGGCAGCCATGATGAAATCATTTTGATGTAATCCGCCTACGTCATGGGTCCACCAAGAAACGGTAACTTTACCCCATTCTGTCAATAAAGCGGGGTGATGGCCTTCTTTTTCCGCTGCTTCTCCCACGGCATTAGTAAAGGCGATTGCCCCTTGAAAATTGGCAAATTTATAGAGTTTTTGCAGACGGGGAATACCCTCGTATTCTAAGAGATTCCAATCGGGAATTTTAGCCTGTAAAGCGGTAATTTCTTCGGCAGTGATAGGAGAAGAACCCGATTGACAAGGTTGACATTTTTGTTGAGCAAGTTCGGTCATAGGGGTATCAATCCAGATTTTTTACCTTTATTATAGAGGAAAATCCCCCAGAGAAATTTTTTATTCTTCCTCTGACTCTGGAGAACTCACCCAAGGGGTAGAAGATTCGGCAGCTTTCGGGAAAGAAAAAGATTTTTTCGGAGGAGAAGGCAATAATTCCAATTGTCGATTAGCGGTTTTATAGCTAGTTTTATTTTTCTGCTCTCCCCGTCGTCGTTGGGAGGTTTTTTCCTCCGTCGTATTTTCGGCTATCACTTCATACAAAATCGCCCGTTTATCCTCTTGTTGCCCTTTTCTTAAAACCCGTCCCAAACGCTGAATATATTCCCTAGTGGAACCGGTTCCCGATAAAATAATCGCGATGCGTGCTTCCGGCACATCAACCCCTTCATTAAGAACATGGGAAGTCACCAGAATTTTGTATTCTCCCTGACGAAAACGGGTCAGGATTTCATGGCGTTCTTTCACGGGAGTTTGATGGGTTATGGCAGGTATTAAAAAGCTCTCGGAAATGCGGTAAACTGTGGCATTATCGTTGGTAAAAATTAAAATTGGTTCCGGATGGTGTTCACAGATTAACTCGGCTAAAACCCGCAATTTTCCTTGAGTTCCAGAGGATATTTCCTTCGACTCCCGGTGCGCTAACATCGCCCGGCGCCCTTCGCTACTTCTGGCACTAATCATGACAAAATTTTGCCAACCATCTAAACCGGACAAACTGAGATTATTTCTTCTTAAAAAATCATTGCGAATTTTAATTGCTTCTTGATATTTTTCCTGTTCTTTGGCGGATAGTTTCACTTTGATTTGAATTATTTCATGATCGGCTAGGGCTTTTCCTGACAAGTCTTGGGGACTTTTTTGATAAACAATTGTACCGATAAGATAATCTAAATCTTGATGACTACCATCACCGCGATCCGGTGTTGCTGTTAAGCCTAAACGATAGGGCGCGATCGAATCTTCCGCTATTTTCCGAAAGAAATCTGATGGTAAATGATGACATTCATCAAAAATCAAAAAAGCGTAACGATTGCCAAGAGTTTCTGAATAAATTGCCGCACTTTGATAGGTGGCGATTAAAATAGCACTATTATCCTTAGAACCTCCCCCTAATAATCCCACCTCGGCATCGGGAAAAGCCGCCAACATCTGGGCATACCACTGGTGCATTAAATCAATAGTCGGCACGATAATTAAGGTGCTGCGGGGAGTCGATTGTAGAGCTAATTGGGCAAGATAGGTTTTACCGGCAGCGGTGGGAAGGACGATAACACCCCTTCTCTGGGATTTTTTCCAAGCGATTAACGCTTCCGTTTGGTGGGGGTAGGGTTCCCGTTCAAAACTGGCAATTAATTCTAAATTGTTGAAAGCTTTTGCTTCATCTTGGAAGTTAATACCCTCCTCCTGTAGGGTTTCCACGAGAGGACGATAATGAATGGCCAAAATGCGAAATCTTTCGATACGATCATCCCAAGTGGCAAAATCTAGCCATTTTTTCCCTTTTGGTGGTGGATGGAGAATTAAGGTTCCTCGCTCATATTTGAGGGTGGGTAAGCGCATTTTTCAGTTATCAGTTATCAGTAAACAGTTATCAGTAAACAGTTATCAGTATAAGTGAACTGAAAACTTACATCTGATAACTGATACTAAATCCGTTGAGTATAGGCTACATATCAGGACGGGCAAAAGGCAAGAGGCAACCCCCCCGACGTCGGGGGGGCAAGGGGGGGTAGGGGGAATAAATAATCAGTTTTTAATAACCGGATTTAGTATGATAACTGATTCAAGGCTGACGGCTTATATTTATCTAACCTGCATTATTCATGAAGACTTTGGAAAATCCTCGAAAGCCTTGGCAAGAAGTTCATCTAGCGATCTGGCTGAAAAACAGTCTGTTTTTTGAGATGTCCTCACAATCAGGTTTTTGCCAGTTGGTGAATAATGCAG
>NZ_JADBUN010000219.1:0-5189 GCF_020245625.1 Microcystis sp. M049S2
TGCATTATTCACCAACTGGCAAAAACCTGATTGTGAGGACATCTCAAAAAACAGACTGTTTTTCAGCCAGATCGCTAGATGAACTTCTTGCCAAGGCTTTCGAGGATTTTCCAAAGTCTTCATGAATAATGCAGGCTAGGGGATTAGCTCCCGATAGACGTTGTTCGGCAAAGGCATCATTGGTTTGATAGACTTTGGCGATTTTGGGTAAGGGGATAATGGCAAAGAAGTCCTCATAATCTTGTAGCTCATCGAGGGGATCTAAAAAAGATTTGACTTTGACAGCCAGCATATTGGCCGGTAGTTCCGCAGTTGCCGCCAACCGTTCAGTAATGTACTGAAGGGAAAAGTTTTCCGCTGCAGGCACGGATTCCATGAGGACTAAGGGTGGGAGATACTGATAGTCGTATCTATAGGCTTGGCGTTGAAGATTGAGGGAATCAGCCCGCCGATTCGCATCTGGTTCATTTTGGGGCAGACAAGGAGTGGGAGGAGGGGTATTAACCATTCTGATCAAGTTTGAAAAAATTTAAGTAATCGTACCTTGTTTTTTCTTCCTTACATTGATTTCTGAACATTTTTTAATAATTGATTCTCGCTATCACCCATTTTGATTCTCAACATCTGGCTTTCTTTTTCATCTGGCAACAAATATCAGAACGGGAATATCAATATCAGAAACTCCTCGGGTTTCCAAATCCCAGACAAATTGTTCAAAATTAGGATACTCTGACAAACATTCTTGAATAAACATGGGTACAGCAAAAAAAGTTAAGGGATATATCCATTGATGGATAAGGGTTTTCTGCCATTGTAGTAGATACGTTTGGGGTCAGTTGAGATAGACAAAAATAGTCAAAATATTTATAATAGAAGATTGGACTAAAATTTTCTGTGACTTGCCCATGTTATTGTCTTGCGCCACCGGTAGCGAACAATTTTTAGGTAGTGAAGCGATCGCCACTTACGCCACAGCTAAGGCCGTGATCCTGCCGATTCCCTACGAGGCCACCACCACCTATCGCAAGGGTTGTGAAACTGGACCAGCGGCGGTGATTACCGCTTCCCAACAATTGGAAGCCTATGATGAGGAACTTAAGAGGGAAACCTGTTTAGAAGTGGGCATCTATACCCATGATGCGATCGCCGATACCCGTCAGCAACCGCAATTGTCCGCCGAGGAGATGTTAGCCGTCACCACAGCTACAGTTTCGCGTTTAATTGCCGATGATAAATTTGTCGTCGCCGTCGGGGGTGAACACGCTATCACTACGGGAGTAGTACAAGCTTATCGACAGGCTTTATCTGACCCTTTTACGGTGGTTCAAATTGATGCCCATGGCGATATGCGTTTTGAGTACGAAGGATCCCACCATAACCACGCCTGCGTGATGCGTCGGGTGTTAGAAATGGGTTTACCGACCTTACCCGTGGGAATTCGGGCTATTTGTCGAGAAGAAGCGGAATTAATCGCTAAACAGCAGATTCCCGTGATTTGGGATCGAGATATCGCCGGTGATCCGAATTGGATCGAAAAAGCGATCGCCAAAATTACCACAGAGAAGGTATTTTTAACCATAGACGTGGATGGCATAGATCCGGCTTTAATTCCGGGGGTGGGAACACCCGAACCGGGGGGGTTAAGTTGGCATCAAACCCTAGGCTTTCTCCGTCGTCTTTTCCAAACTCATCAGGTGATTGGCTGCGATGTGATGGAATTGGCCCCGATTAGTGATTCGGTGGTCTCGGAATTTACCACTGCCAAGTTAATTTATAAGTTAATTGGCTATCAATTTACTGCCTAGGGGCTTGCCTAATTAGAAGCAATCGTGTTATAATAGCAATCCGTGCGGACGTATAGCTCAGTTGGTTAGAGTACATCGTTGACATCGATGGGGTCACTGGTTCGAATCCAGTTACGTCCATAAATTATCTGCCCTAGTCCCGATCATAACCTTCATCTCTGATGATAGGATGAACGATCGAAGCTCTCCAGACAAACCCTATGACTAGCTTACTGCGCGACTTTTGGTATGTGGCCACACCGGCAAATAAACTTAAACCCGGTCAGCTAATGGCCAAAAAAATGCTAGGTGAACCGATTGTTGTCGGCAGGAGAGAGGATGGAGAAGTGTTCGCATTGCGGGATATTTGCCCCCATCGTGGCATTCCGCTGCACCATGGTTGGATTGAAGGGGATGGGGTGTACTGTTGCTATCATGGCTGGAAATTTAATACTAGCGATGGCGTTTGTTCTGAGATCCCCTCATTAACGGAACACGATCGCCTTGATATTAGCAGAATTTGTGTCACCAGTTATCCCTGTCGTGAAATACAAGGTCATATCTGGGTGTTTATTCCGGCAGACTCAAAAAGAGAAATTAATCAAGAAAATCTGCCTCCTGTGCCGACTATTGCCGATTTTGGCAAGCTTACCCCCAAAATAGCCGAAACTATCACTTTTGACTGCAATATTGACCATGCAGTGGTGGGATTGATGGATCCGGCCCACGGTCCCTACGTTCATACTTCTTGGTGGTGGCGCAGCGGTCCGCGCAAATTTCGGGTCAAGGAAAAACAATACGAACCTGTCCCCCTCGGTTTTCGTCTTGCTCCCTATGATATGCCTGTAAGTGCGAAACCTTATAAAATTTTGGGTAATAAAGTATCGATTGAAATTGTTTTTGAATTGCCCTCGGTGCGTACAGAAATACTACGAGGTGATCGCCATTTAGCTTGTGCTTTTACGGCAATTACTCCCATCGATGAAAATCACTGCGAAGTCCATCAAAGTTTATACTATACGATTCCTTGGTTGGCATTTTTAACCCCTCTTTTGCGTTATTTAACTCTACAATTCCTCAAACAGGATCGCGATGTGGTAATTAAACAACAGGAAGGACTTAGTTATCATCCAGCTTTGATGTTAATTGATGATGCCGATACCCAGGCCAAATGGTATTATCGCCTCAAGCAAGAATACGAGAAATCTCAAGCAGAAAAACGGGATTTTGTCAACCCCATTAAAGCACAGATTTTACGGTGGCGTAGTTAGAATTAAGTAGCTGGTTATAATTAAATTAAAAATGGATTTTAGGTTCGATCCCCCCTGCCCCCCTTGATAAGGGGGGTGTCGATCCCCCCTTAATCCCCCCTTGATAAGGGGGGTGTCTGATAATTTTTAACGCCTACCTACTTAGATCATTTTATTTAGGTTCTCACTAAGGATTTATTGACACTGGCCTCAATTTGATAAATAGAGGAAAGGACGCTACCTTGATGATTATTGACTAGATCATATTTGACTTCTTGTAAATAATTAAAAATGGCATCCCGCAGAATCGGTTTTTCAATGTTTACCGTGTGCTGATAGTCCCATAAATCCCAAACTATCAAACCAATTCCCACGATTGGATCGATTAATTCTGCCCCAAAACTACTCGCTACTGCTCCACCGGTTTTAGTGGCAATTTTCGCCCCCGTTTTTCCCGCTAGGGACAAATAAACTGTGCTGCCCACTTTCATCACTGGGATGAGAGATTTAACTCCCAAAGCAGTGGCACCACCGACTAAAAGTTTAATTGATGTGTTAGAAATATTGCCCTCGGTATCTTGAATTGTTATGGCTATATCGCTAAGATAACGGTCCCATTTGCCTTGGGGAATTTGATAACTGGCCTGAATATTCTCTAATTCATTGCTTAAATTACTGACATATAAATTAACGGCATCCCTAGTAATTCTCTCTAGACGTAATTGTGCTTCTTGGGGCCGAATTACCCGTTTAGTAAACTCGGTTTGAATAGTTTTGGTCAAATTTTCTGCCACCACCTGTTCCGGGGGTGGATTATCTGTATTGACCCAGTGAGCGATCGAGGAGTATAATCCGCTTAGAAAGGCCTTGCCCTCAAATTGTTTTTGATTGAAATAGTTAAAATACCAAGGCAGAAAACCCTGATCTACTCGTGTCATCAACTCCTCCACCCATCCCTCAATTTCTCCTAAAGCAAAGCTTTGAGAATTGGCTCTCGCTGTCTGTAAAGCTTGGCTAATTTCTCGATCAATTTGAGTGTTAGATTTTTGGGGTATAGTGATGGGAATCTCTAGGTTAGTTTCGGTAGCAACCTTAGTTTTTAACGGTTCATTGCTGGTAGTTCCTAGCCAAATTTTCCCTAAAAGAGGCACGATAACCACTAGAACAACTATAGCCCAAATTAACGGGGTGATCGCCTTAATCAGTTGACTGATCGCCTGAATGCGGTTAGTTTTTTCACTATACTGAGGTGGCTCAATATTTTCTTGTGAATCTGGCCTGGAGTTCATCACCTAACCTACTTAAAATTATTAGATCATTGTTCTCGAAAAACCGCAGAAACCCCAATTTTTCGAGCAGTAACCTGTAGAGGCCATTATCGGGTAGAAGACAGCCAATACCCGATAAATATCGGCAATTTCAGCGAATTTCTGCCTTCATCCGCTCAAGGGTTTGCTGCATTTGGTCGAACATCATTTGCGGAGTCATGCCAAATTGACCTAATTGGGTTTTTAGCTGTTCTACAGTCATTTGGGCGGAAAAATCTTCAGATAACTCGAAACGCTTCATAAATATCTTGTAGCGTTCCATTAACTCCTCCATCCTATCGATAAAGATGATTTTACCCTCTCGATCGAATTTACCGTACTCGCTGCCCAGTTGTGTGAGAGACTGGTAATCTTCAAATAGCTGTCTAGCTTCCTGTTGAACCACTTCTGAGTCAAAGAATCCCATAATCTTAAAACGGCTTATCGTCGATAGTTATTCTCCATCCCATTTTATTTTAGCTGGGGAAAAAGTCTAGCTCCAACCCATTTACGGATTACCGTATTGGGGAAATCGAGAGGATCACAAACGGCCTCCCCTCGCGGTTTATCCTAAATCCAGTTATTAAAAACTGATTATCTATTCCCCCTTTTGCCTCTTGCCTCTTGCCTTTTGCCTATCCTGATATGTTACCTATACTTAGGGTTTGCTGAAAAAGTTTGTTGGTGGGGGCAGGGTGTAGGGTGTGGGGTGTAGGGTGTAGGGTTTTACCGATTTTGAGGTAGTCAGTTACCTAATTTTCAGGGAAAAAGTACCTGAATTCTACCCCCGATCCCTCCAATGGTCGGCACTTTTTGAGGGAAAAAAAGTCTAAAAGCCTTATCCAACA
>NZ_JADBUN010000022.1:0-5102 GCF_020245625.1 Microcystis sp. M049S2
ATTTCGGATACTTTCATCAAGATACAGAAATCGCAGACGGCGATTTGGTCTGAGATTGAATTTGATTGCTGGTATCTACAATTACGAACTTCGTTACCGACAAAAGGATATATCTTGATTACTTTTGCAAGAGATCTATTGTTGGATAAGGTGGGAGTTTCGTTTAAAGTGATTAAATCGGGCCCTTATAAAGATATTCTCTCCTTCGATCGAGAATTAACTGATGAAGAAGAAAGAATTCTTCAGGATATGATCGATACCAGTTATCAGCAATTTCTGCAAACCGTCGCCGGAGCCAGAAATTTAGATGTCAATCAGGTGAAAAGTTTTGCCGATGGGCGCATTTTTACCGGTCAACAGGCGTTAGAATTAGGAGTCGTTGATCGCTTAGGAACCGAGGAAGATGCCCGACTTTGGGCGCTAGAATTGGCAGGATTACCCCCAGATAAAACTAAATGTCAGACTATCGAAGAACCGAAACCCCTGCTCAGTCGTCTGACGGGCAATCGTTCCCAAATACCCCTAGGATTACAAAAAACCCTACAGCGTCTAGAATTTGAATTAGAAGTGAACGGACAACTGTTGTGGTTATACCGACCCTGATGACCAGATTAAAGTCGAGAAAAAGGGCGCGTTAACCCCTAAAATTGACTCATCAGGATTATCGGAGGATAACAATCGTGCAGTGGAAGGTTCGAGCCATTCGGGGAGCAACGACGGTAACGGTTAATACTATTGAAGCTATACGAGAAGCAGTAACAGAACTCCTCGAAGCGATCGAAATTCACAATAGTCTCGATCCCGATGATATTGTTAGTATTATCTTTACGGCAACTCAGGATTTAGACGCGATTTTCCCCGCTGCTATCGCTCGCGAACGTCCCGACTGGCAAAATGTCCCCCTCCTCGATGTGCAACAGATGCAGGTCGCTAGTAGTCTGGAAAAGTGTATTCGCGTAATTCTCCACGTTAATACTCCCAAACTACAAGGGGAAATGCAGCACGTCTATCTCCGAGGGGCGAAAAATCTTCGCCCCGATTGGCAGATTTCTCCAGTAACTATTAATCGCTAAAATCTTCCATAACTGACTAAATCCCCATTTCCGACAGCCAACTCAAAATTAATTGATTAACTTTTTCGGGATGTTCATCGTGGGGACAGTGACCGGCTTTGGCAATCGGATAAAATTGGGTATTATTGCCCATTTTAGCTCTTTCTTGGTAAATTACCGAACCAGCGATCGGTGTCCAAGGGTCATCCTCTCCCCAGAGTACCAATAAAGGGCGATCGATTGGCGGTAATAATTCCTGGGGAGAAGGTCCGGAGGGTGCTGTCAACACCGATGCGAACACTCCCCACGCACCCGCATCACAGGAGGGTTGATAGAGAATTTCGACTAATTCCTCGGTAATCGCGGTATGGTCGCGATAAACCTGTTTTAAGGTGTTCCGGATGCGATTTTTCTGCCTTACCTGTTCAAAAATAAACTTTCCTGTCACCGGAGAACTAACTAAACCGGTAAAGGCAGCCATGATTAAACGCAAAGGGAAATTTAATTCTTCGGGACGATGGTTTAATCCTCCAGCACAGTTGATAATTACTCCTCCGGCAGTGATTTCGGGAGATTCTGCCATCAGCATTAAGGCAATCAGTCCCCCGATGGAATTACCGACAAATACGGTCGGTTTTGCGATTTTTTCTCGCCAAAAGTCTTGTATTTGCTGCTGCCAAAGGTTGAGACTATAATCTAAAGCGGGCTTATCCGCACCCCCAAATCCCAAGAGATCTAGGGCATAGACTTGATAGCCATTTTCCGCTAAAACGGGGATATTTTTGCGCCAATGACCGATAGATGCCCCAAAACCATGAATTAATACTAGGGGTTGTCCTTCTCCCCGCACAGTGTAGGGGATGGTGTGACCTTGCCATGTCCAAGACAATTGCTCTAAGCTAGTGGCAGTGAGGGGCGATTGTAGTGCCATTGTATGAAGTTTTATTAAGTGATATTTAAATTATAGAGTAAAAATCAGCCGAGAATTTATGCCACAACGCCGGACTTTTACCAATAACTCGATGGAAATTTCCTATTTACAATGGAGCGATCGAGGTATCCCTCTACTATTATTGCACGGCATGGCGGATCATGCTTTGGTTTGGTCAAGTTTGGGCGATTATTTAAGCTCAAATTATCAAGTTATTGCCCCAGATTTGCGGGGACATGGGGAAAGCGGTAAACCCGCAACCGGTTATCACTTTCAGGATTATATCGGCGATTTAAGGGCTTTAATTAATCATTTAGGTTGGACGCAAGCACATATTTTAGGTCATTCTTGGAGTGCTAAAATAGCGGCAATTTGGGCAACTCAACAGCCAGAAGTATTTAAGAGTTTAATTTTAGTCGATCCCTTTTTTATCGATAAAATGCCTAGTTGGATTAGGATAACTTTTCCAATTCTCTATCAAGTTTTGCCCTTTTTAAAGATTACTCGTTCCTTTGATAGTTATCAGAGCATAGAAGCGATCGCTCGTCAATTAAAACAATATAAAGGTTGGTCAAATTTACAGCAAGAGGTGTTTAAAAATGCCATTGAACAAAAAGCTGATGGCAGTTGGAGCAGTAAATTTACTTTATCGGCACGCGGGGAAATTTTTGAGGATGTCATGGGGTTTGCCGGATTAACTAAAACTTTAGATATTCCCAGTTTATTGATCCTTCCCCAACAGGGATTAAATCGCACTGCTTGGCAAATTCAATCCTATAAAAAGTATTTAACTTCTCTAGAGATTAAAAAGATACCGGGTAATCATTGGGCATTTTTAGGGGAACCTGAAACTTTTAATCAAGCGGTGGCTGAGTTTTTATCTGTTCAGAAAAATGATGATGGTTAATTAAAAGGTAATTGAGCTAATTTTAAGCTGGATTACGCTGCCCTAAGTAGGGTTTGCTGAAAAAGCTTTTCCTGGGGGCAGGGTGTGGGGTGTGGGGTGTGGGGTGTGGGGTTTTACCGATTTTGAGGTAGTCAGTTACCTAATTTTCAGGGAAAAAGTCCAGGGATTTTCCCCCCGATCCCCGCAATGGCTGGCACTTTTTGAGGGAAAAAAAGTCTAAAAGTCTTATCCAACAAGGTTTTTAGATTTATTCAGCAAGCCCTAAGTAGGTAGGTATTAAAAACTTTCAGATACCCCCCTTATCAAGGGGGGTAGGGGGGATCGAACCTAAAATCCATTTTTAATTTAATTATAACTAGCTACTTAACACCCTAAGTTTATATAAATTTCCTCGGCAATCTTCCTGCTACCTCCGGACTCTCCCACTCTAATTTTACCGTTCTCTAAACATCTTTGTAAATACTGAGAATCTGCCAAAATATCGATAATTTTAACCGCAGCATTTTTAAATAAATTCACCTCCGTGGGTTTCTTTCCAATAGTTATCACCGATTCCCCTAATAAGCGCATTTGTGCCTCAGCAAAAGGGTAGGTAAATTGGGGACCAAATCCGGGTATTTGTAGGACGGGTTTTCCTAATCCTACCGCTTGTTCTACTGCTGTCCCCGCCATGGCTAAACAAGCGTCACAATGGTGTAGAATATCGGCAAAAGCATCACGATAACAGCACACCTTAGCCCCATTTTTCTCTAGTTTTCCCGCTCCTAAATAATGCCATCCCTCTTGTTTAGCCAAATTTTCTAAGTCGGTTTCTCTGATGCTAGGAATGATAGCAGCCCGAAACTGCATCGGTTTAATTTTAACTATTTCCTCACAGACTTGTAACTGTAAAGCTAAATTACTCAAAGCTTCGGGTAAACGACTCCCCGCTAATAAAGCAATCATGGGAATTTGACTATCTAATTCCAAATCTTTACCCGTTGGTGTTAAGACATCCATAATCGGATAGCCAGCAAAAATCGCTTTTTTAATACCCCGATTTTGTAGGTCTGTTGCTGTATATTTATCTCTGGTAAAAACCCTTAAACACTTGTCTGATCTTAAACATAATTCTGTCAGTAAAGGTAATTTAATTGTACCTTCGTAATAACTGGAAGTAGAAACAATAAAAGCCACAAAAGGACGACCAGTTAAACGAGCAATCGCAATCGGTACAATATCCCCCACTGCTATCAATAAATCACAATTCTTACTAACTTTAAAAGCTGCCTGAATTTGTTTAATAGTTAGACCGATTAATCCCGCCCCAATATCTTTAATCCAATTAAAAGGATTAGTATAAATAATTCCCCCCGATGGCATAGTGGCAGTGGGGGCAATAATTGGTACTGGCAATTTTTGATAAGCTTTTCCCTCTCCCACTAAAGGCAAAGCAGCTATAGATAATTGGGGCTGAATTTTTTGTAATTCCCCCACAATTAAACTAGCATTTAAATCCTCGCCATGACCATTACTAAGAAATAAAACCTGTTTAAGCATCGATTTCGTATCCTCTATATTCCCTTGCTGCCAAAGAAACCGCCACCGTCACCGATTTTGCTTCTATTTGCTTGCTGACTAGCAAAATCTCGCCCATTTTTAAAGCGGCGGCTTCGGCGACGCTAGGAGTTCCCCCTTGCTTGTTGACAATAGCTGAGGGATTGGGGACATTAATATCTCTCAACTCCTCGGCAGTAAAAGTTTTTAGGGGCAATCCTTTCTCCTGACAGTAGGTAATTAAACCCCGTTCATCAGCTTTGATGTCAAGGGTGGCGATACCGGCAATAGCGGCTAAAGAGAGGTGATAACGCTGAAAAACAGCCCTAATTGCCCTATCTATGACCGCCTTCTCCGTCCCACGGATGCAACCTATGCCTAGCCATAATAATCGTCCATGGCACTGCACTTTTACCCCAGAAGAATCGGCGGGTGGGTGGAAAGCAGGGGAAGCGCCAGTCATCATCGGTGTTGCCTCTAATTGTTGCGGGATTAGGGTTGCCAACGGGGAGAATCACCTTGGGGCTGTTTAGTTAGGGTTTGCGGCAAAAAGTTTTTCCGGGGGGTAGGGTGTGGGGTGTGGGGTGTGGGGTGTGGGGTTTTACCAGTTTTGAGGTGGCCAATTACCTAATTTTCAGGGAAAAAGTGCCTAAATTTCCCCCCGATCACTCCCATA
>NZ_JADBUN010000220.1:0-11999 GCF_020245625.1 Microcystis sp. M049S2
CGCTAACCTTAAAACAGTTAGTAGTCGCTTAATTAGACAAGAATTTCCGGATTTGGCGGCAAAGTATTTCGACAACAAACCCTATTTTTGGGCGGGAGCTTATTTCGTGGCTAGTTGTGGCGACGTTACTGTCGAACAACTGAAAAAATACGTCGAGAACCAAAACTCCCCAAAAGTGGAAAGGCTACTGCGTTAGTTTCATTCTGGTCGCGATTCATCTCCCGTTAACCGCTACGCAGTTTAACGGGAGTCCTCTCGCGACCTTGAGATAGGGGTGAGGGGTGGGGCAGATTTTTCAGGGATCGGTAAACAGTAAACAGTGAAAATACTCCTCACCTAATACCGCTTACCGATCACCGATAACTTAATTATTGGCCATTACCCAATTAACTAGAGTGCGGACGGGAAAACCGGTGGCCCCAGAATTATTAACGCCATTTTCTTTGTCGGACCAGACTGGTCCTGCGATATCTAGGTGGAGCCAGGGAGTATTATTAATGAATTGCTTCAAAAATAAAGCGGCTGTAATGGAACCGCCGGGGCGCGGGCCAGTGTTTTTCATATCGGCAATTGGAGACTTCAGACCCTCGAAATATTTTTCTTCTAGAGGCATTGGCCAGAATTTTTCGCCGGCTAATTTAGCGGCCTGTTGGATTTGAGCAGCGAGACTCTCATCGCTACTCCATAAACCGGCGATATCGTCCCCCAAAGCGACGACACAGGCCCCGGTTAAAGTGGCTAGATCCACAATCGCATCCACCTCTAATTTTTCCGCAAAAACCAAGCCATCGGCCAGGGTTAATCGTCCCTCGGCATCGGTGTTATTGACTTCAATAGTTTTGCCGTTAGAAGCGGTTAAAATGTCCCCGGGGTGCATAGCGCGACCACTAATCATATTTTCCGTAGCCGGACAGATAAAGTGTACTTCCACTTCTGGCCGTAATTGGGCGATCGCCTTGGCTGCGCCTAGGGTGGCGGCACCACCTCCCATATCCGTTTTCATGGTTTCGATGCCACTACCGGCCCCTTTAATATTCAAACCGCCGGAATCAAAGGTTAGACTTTTACCGACGATTGCTAGTTTACGTTTCGGGTTTCCTTGGGGTTTATAGATTAAATGAATGAATTTCGGGGGAATATCCGAGGCTTTGGCCACTCCTAGGAAGGCTCCCATACCCAAGCTTTCGCATTCTTCTTGTTCCAGAATTTTGAGACTTAATCCGTATTCGCTGGCAATTTGCTCGGCGGTTTCTGCCATGGTTAAGGGGGTAACGGTGTTAGCGGGAGCATTGACTAATTCTCTGGCCAGAATCACCCCAGAACAGATCTGCTCGGCTTTGGCGATCGCCGATGCTTGCTCTCCTAAACCCAATAACTCGACGGTTTCTAATTTGGCTCCTTTTTCCTCTTTAGTGGACTTGAAGCGGGTATCCTGATGATTGGCAAGTAGTAGCCCTTCTGCGATTGCTCCGGCGGTGGCGGACTGATCGCCAACTACCGGTAAACTGATGGCCAGAGCTTGGCTTTTTTGTTGTTTGGCCAGACGAGCGATGGCGGCGGCCGCTAGACGCAGGGTTTGCAGGTCGAAATCGGCAGTTTTTCCCAATCCCACCAGGATTAATTTGCGAATCGGACCACCACCTAGACGAGTCGCCGCACTGCTGCCCAATTTTCCCTCGAATTCCGTCTCGGAGATGAGATCCTCTAGGATTCCCCCCAGTTTATCGTTCAATTCTGCCAATTCTCCTGCAATCTCTATGGCTCCTTCTGGTAAACCTAGGGCTAAAGTATCTCCTGTCCAAGTAAGGAGCGAGGTGTCAGTCGATCGAATATCCATTCTTTATCTCGATAATTCTTTGCAAATTGCTTCTATTAATCACTATACTGTAAGCTCTATCAGTTATAAAAACGGCCTCCTGCCCCCTGCCGACCGCCTTCGTTAATCAGACTCTTCGGGACTTGGTATGGTTCGATAGGGGGGCATAAATCGACTAAATCCTTATCTGGCAAGGGATTTAATTGATTAGTTCGTTCTAGATCGAAAATAATTGACAAAAATTGCGGTAATGTCTGTCTCTATAAGGGTTTCATTCCTTATAACCCCCGTTCATTGCATAACACAAACCGAAGAACCGAAATTACAGAGCCAGACTTATCGGAATTAAAAAGACTAGGAATTGATGAAATCGCTCTAGCCAAAGGACAAAAAAATTACTGTAGCGATCATCCCTAATTCCCTCTGGATTGCTATTGTCATCGCCAGTTTTTCCATCTCTGGATTCCCCTTATTATCTGGTTTTGGGGTGAAAGCGTTAACGATGAAAAATTTATTACCTTGGCAAGAGGTAGCCATCAATTTAGCAGCCGTAGGTACAGCGATCGCCACTGCTAAATTTATCTTTTTACCCCACGCAAAAGTTTCCACTGGGAGAAAGTTAACCTTGAGTGGTTGGTTAGGAATAATAATATTGTTAACTGCCTTATTTATAGCCAATGCTGTCTATTTCGATGCCTACAATCTGGGAAATATCAGCAAAGCTTTAGGGATTATTGCTATCGGTTGGGGGTTGTATCTAGGGATATTTAAAAAGCTGTCCTTACAATTATCAACAGCTTGGGAACAATTTGATAATCTCGTCGGTATGATGGCTGTTATGTTAATGCTTTTGTTTTCTTTAATCCTAGCCCAATTAGCTCCCTCATTCCTAGCTTTTAGCTAATACTAACTATAGATCTTCACCAATTTACCAATTATTCAAGGGAGAAGCGGCAAAGCCTGAGAATTTTTTGATAAATAGGACTCGATCGAGGATAATTAAAAAAAGTATTTTGACTCATAACCAAATCTAATCAAGAAGCCCAGTGACGATTCCCCTGCTAGAGTTGTTTGTATTCGCCACCGTTTTGTGCGGATTTTTAGGGACATTCCTGAAAAAAAACTTAATCATGAAGATTATCGCCATGGATGTCATGAGTACCGGCGTTATCGCCTACTATGTGGTAATTTCTTCCCGTGACGGTTTATTTACTCCCATCCTCAGTACAGTTAAACAGCAAAATTACGCCGATCCTGTACCCCAAGCAGTGATTTTAACAGCGATCGTCATCGGTTTTTCCATTCAGGCGTTAATGCTGGTGGGAGTAATGAAATTAGCCAAGGATAACCCCACCCTCGACAGCAGCGAGATAGAAAAAAATAACACACCATGAATACTTTAACGATCGCTTGGATAAGTTTACCCTTTTTGATCGGCTTTATCATCTATTTATTGCCGCGATTAGACAAATATCTGGCTCTAGCAGCCACTATTATCTCTCTCGCCTATTCTCTCCTTCTATTTAGCCAATCCTCTCCCATAATCCTCAACCTACTGGATAATTATGGCGTGAGACTGGTAGCCGATCAGTTAAGTGCCTATTTTATCCTCACTAATGCCCTGGTGACCATGGCGGTGATCCTTTATAACTGGGAAAGTAGCAAAACCGCCTTTTTTTACGCTCAAGCTATCATTCTCCACGGCAGCATTAATTCTGTCTTCGTCTGTGAGGATTTTATTAGCGTTTACGTTGCTCTAGAAGTAATTAGTATTGCCGCTTTTCTGGTGATTGCCTACCCTCGCAGCGATCGCTCTCTCTGGGTTGCCCTGCGTTATCTGTTTATCAGCAATGTGGCGATGTTATTTTACCTCATTGGCGCAGTTTTAGTCTATAAAGCCAGTAATTCCTTTGCTTTTGCTGGTTTAAAGGACGCACCTCCCGAAGCCTTGGCTTTAATCTTCATGGGATTATTAGTCAAAGGGGGAATCTTTGTCTCGGGATTATGGCTACCGATGACACACTCGGAATCGGAAACCTCTGTCTCGGCGCTGATGTCGGGGGTGGTGGTAAAAGCTGGCATTTTTCCCCTCCTGCGCTGTGCTTTAATCCTAGAGGATTTAGATGTCCTAATTCGGCTTTTCGGGGTGCTAACGGCGATTTTTGGCGTGTCATACGCAGTGTTTGAAAAGGATAGCAAGCGGATGTTAGCCTTCCATACTATTTCCCAGTTAGGTTTTATTTTAGCCGCCCCGGTAGTCAGTGGTTTTTATGCCCTTACCCACGGTTTAGTTAAATCTTGCCTATTTCTGTTAGCGGGAGTTTTACCCAGTCGCAATTTTAAAGAATTACAGCAACAATCGATCCCTAATTCCCTCTGGATTGCCCTAGTGGTTGCTAGTTTTTCTATCTCTGGATTCCCCCTATTATCCGGTTTTGGGGCGAAAGCGTTAACGATGAAAAATTTAGTCCCTTGGCAAGAAATTATGATCAATCTTGTGGCGGTGGGGACGGCGATTTCCTTTGCTAAATTTATCTTTTTACCCCACGCTGGTGGCGAAAGTAAACAGAAGCTAACTATCGGTTTCTGGATAGCAATAATTCTGCTCCTTGCCGCCCTATTTTTGTCCAATGCCGTCTATGTTGAAGCTTATAATATCCCCAATATTATCAAAGCTTTAGCCGTCATCGGTGCCGGGTGGTGGTTATATCTGGGAGTTTTCAAAAAGTTATCCCTAAAATTATCGCGAGCCTGGGAACAATTTGATAATCTCATCGGTATGATGAGTATAATGTTAGTTCTATTATTTTGGATGGTTTTAGCATGATTGGACATATAATTCTGCGTTTAACTATGTGGTTTTTACTCACCGCTAATTTTACCCCCGCTAATATTATGATCGGGGTGGCTATTGCTTTTCTTTTGCCCCGTAATTTCGCCTCTAGCGAAACTTTAGGCGATTGGTTAAAGGTAATAATTAAAGTCTTTATAGCTATTCCCCAAGCTTATAAAGAAGCGTTTGAAATTATCTTTCGTCCCCACAAGGAAGAAGAAATTATTTTAGAGAGAATTTCGGGTAAACGTTCACCCAGATTGGCTTTTTGGGATATATTTCTCATTACCTTTACCCCGAAAACTATCGTCACCGAATACAAGGAAAATGAGGGTTATGAAGTTCATGTAATTAAACGGAGTTCCCAGGGATGAATATTGTTCTCATTGCCATGATTGTCGCCCTATTAATTCCCCTTTATGAAGTGGCAAAAAATGATGACATCTGGCAAAAAATGGCCGCCTTTGCCAGTGCTTCCAGTAAATCATCGATTATTATTCTAGTGGTGTCGGTTCTGCGGGATGATTGGATGATTGGAGTGGTAGCAGTGATTATTCTCAGTGTTGGTAATGCCGGTTTTATGTTATTAGCACAAATTCTTAAACGACTGAACGAATCATGATTGACATTTTCAGTTATATCTGCATCGCTATCGGAGTTTTTTTCTGGTTTTGGGGAACGGCGCATCTTTTAGACAAGCGCTCGGTATTATATAAATTACACGGTCTATCTGTCGCTGATACTTTGGGTTCGATGGCGATTATTTTCGGGCTACTTTTGAAAGTTCCCCAAAATTGGCCTTTATTATTATTGGCAATAATTTCCCTGGCAATTTGGAACACCATGTTAGGCTACGTTTTAGCTTATACTTCTAGCGATCGAGAGTAAAATTAAAGATGAATGAAAGTTATCTCTATGTTATTGTTGCCCTCTTGCCTTTAACTGCGGCGATGGTGATGTTACAATCCAATCCCTACCAAGCTCTAGTAATTCGCGGGGTTTTAGGGGCAATAGCAGCCTTAGTCTATGCTTTATTAGGGGCAGCAGATGTATCTTTAACCGAAGCTTTGATGGGAACCATGTTAGCCGTAACTCTCTACGCGGTGGCGATTCGTTCCTCTTTAGTGATGCGTTTAGGAGTAATTGCTGAGGAAAACGATACAGTTTTAGAACAGTTAAAAACTCAACTACAAACGGTTTTAAGTAAACGTTTTATGCGGTTAGAATTAGTTGCCTACAGTGATAAACAAGCTTTGCAACAGGCACTTAGGGATAAAGATATTCATGCCGTCTGTATCCGTCAAGACAATCCAGAAACTATCCCCTACGAAACCACAATTAGATTACCCTATCTCTACGATATTTTTAAAAATGAATTAACGGCAGCAAACACGATTTTAACCTGTATTGAAACCCCAAAATTAGAGGAGAAACACTAATGAAATGGATTTACACTCTAGCCGCCATTGCCTTCGCTGTCAAAATGGTAATTATTCCGAATACTGCTTCCCCTGTATTATCCTTAGAAATTGTTGAATCCCTGGTGCGCGACGGCGGTGTTCCTAATGCGGTTTCGGTGGTTATTTTTCGTAATCGTCTCTACGATACCATCTATGAAGTGGTTGTTTTTACCATTGCCATTATGGGGGCAAATTTTCTTTTAGCCACCGAAAAACCCGCCAGTAAAATCCATCAATTTACCGACCAACCTTCAATTATTTTAGCCCGTTTAGGGTCAACAATTGCCGCTTTAGTGGGCATTGAATTAGCTATCCGCGGACATTTAAGTCCGGGGGGAGGTTTTGCCGCCGGAGTCGCCGGAGGTACGGCAATTGGTTTAATAGCAATTACCTCGTCTCCCGAATGGATGCAAGCAATTTATCGCCGTTGGCAAGCGGCAACATGGGAGAAAATTTCCGTCTTAGTTTTTATTGTTTTAGCCGCCATTACTCTCTCAGGATTTGAGTTACCCCACGGGGAATTAGGGGCGCTATTTAGTGGCGGCATTTTACCAATACTAAACATTTTAGTTGCCGTTAAAGTAGCTTTAGGTTCCTGGGCAGTAATCCTCGTTTTTATCCGCTATCGCGGTTTATTGTGAGAGGTTAATATCTATATTTATAGCTTTAGGTCAAAACTGGGGATTAACCGATGAGCATAACATGACTTGATGGTTGAAAAAATGCTATAGTAATTTTGTTGCCCTCCTCAAGAATCAATAGGCATCTAATGATTCTGCTAAAAGAACTCCCGAGGTAAAAATTATGGTTAACGTTATTCGCGGTTCTTCAGCTAAACCTGTATCTTCTCAAAGATTAGCTAAATATTTTGAGGAAAGAACAGATATAGAGGGAACATTGTATATCGGCTATCCTATTATTGGAACTCCCCAAGGAGGATATCAAATTGATGCTCTATTAGTCTCTCGTCAGCAAGGGATTATTATTTTTAATATTGATGAGGGAAAAAATTATGATTTGGATATTGAAGGCACTCAAGACGAGAGCATAACCAAGTTAGAAGCAAAACTGCTGTCTTATAAAGAGCTTGTTCAAAAAAGAAAGCTAATAGTTAACATTTCTGTAGCCACCTATGCACCGATTTGGAATAATTATCCAGAAGCAATTAACCCAGAGGAATATCCTGTTCTTATTAAAGATAAAGATATTGATGATTTTATCAAGAAATGTCAAGGCAATGATTCTGAATATTTCGAGAAAGTCAACTCAGTTATACAAGCTGTTACAACCATTAGAAAAAAAGACGCTCGCAGTTATGTTGTTAAACCAGATTCTAGGGGAGCAAAGTTAAAAAAATTAGAAGATTCTATCGCTAATCTTGATGAAACTCAAAATAAGGCTGTTTTAGAAACCACTAAAGGTGTACAAAGAATCAGAGGTTTAGCAGGTTCGGGAAAAACAATTGTCTTAGCGCTGAAAGTAGCTTATCTTCATGCAACTCATCCCGATTGGAATATTGCTGTTACCTTCTATACACGCTCGTTAAAGGATCAATACAAAGATTTAATTACTCGGTTTAGTTATGAGCATAAAAATTCCGAACCAGACTGGGAAAAAGTAAAAATTATTCATGCGTGGGGAAGTCCTAAGATAGAAGGAATTTATTATGAGCTATGTAAACGACATAATATTGAATATTTAGATTTTAGTCAAGCAGACAACCTAACATATTCGCATGAAGAACCTTTTGACTTTGCCTGTCAAAAAGCCTTGCGAGAGATTAAAAATTTTCATCAATATTATGATGTTATTTTAATTGATGAAGCTCAAGATTTTCCTCAAGACTTCTTAAGACTCTGCTATGAAATCTTGAAAGATGATAAACGTTTAGTTTATGCCTATGATGAGTTGCAAAGCTTAAATAGTAAAGTCATGGATTCTCCCGAAGTTATTTTTGGAAATGATAACCATGGTAATCCTAGAGTTAAATTGGAGAATTTACCCAGCGAACCCCAACAAGATGTAGTTTTAAATACTTGTTACAGAAATTCTCGTCCTATTCTTTCCTCTGCTCATGCTCTAGGTTTTGGAGTTTATTATCCAAAGGGAATAATTCAAATGTTTGATAATCCTCAATTATGGCAAGATATTGGTTATGAGGTTGAAGAAGGAGAATTAAAATCAGGAGAATTTGTTAAACTGATTAGAACCTCGAAAACCAGTCCTAAATTCCTTGAAGACCATTCTTCCATCGATGATATTATCAACTTTAAATCTTTCGATAACAATCAGGAGCAACTTGAATGGCTAGTGGAACAAATTGCAAAGAATCTCAACGAAGATGAATTAAGATGCCAAGATATTATGGTTATCCATCCAATACCTAAAAATGCTCGCAACGTTTTTGGAAAAGCTAGAGAAATGTTATTTACAAAAAATATTAATTCTCATTTAGCAGGCAGCACATCTTCTCCCGATGAGTTTTTTCAAGAAAACTCGATTGCTTTTACACAGATTTATCGTGCAAAAGGCAATGAAGCGGCAATGGTTTATTTCATTAACGCTCAAGAAGGTTTCTCTGGTTCACCATCAGAAATTGCTAGTAAACGCAATATTTTATTTACAGCGATGACTAGAAGTAAAGCTTGGTTAAGAGTTATTGGTTATGGAGCAAATATGCAAGCTTTAGAGAGGGAATTTCAGGAAATTAAATCGAGAAATTTTGCTCTTGAGTTTACCTATCCAACCCCCGAAGAACTTCAACAAATGAAGAAGGTTTATCGAGATACTCTTAATACCAAGAGAGATAAAAATGACAGGGAAAAGCAAGCAATATTAGCTAAGGCTAAACGGGGTGAAATACGATTTTCAGCAGATGAAATAAAAATACTAGAAGAATCGTCTAGAAATGCTTAATGTTCAGAATATCTTTAAAGATGTTAAAAATTTAACGGCTAAATTGATAGAAGTAGGATTATCAAGTCAGCAGAACTTTCCGACTTTGAATAAATTGAGTCAAAATATTTCTGAGATTAGCTATGCCAATAGTTCCGACTTATCCATTGCCCTAAAAAATGTTGCCTATCAAGATATTTATGATGAGCTTAATCGCAGTAAGAATTATAATATTAAAATGATTGATGGAGCCTTGATTCAATTACTTTATCGCTTCCAAGGATCGCAGTTATTATCCCATAGACTAGCGTTCTTCTCATCCCCTTATTTAGAATCTTTTCAAAATGAGCCAGAACTATATGAAAAAGATGAGATATTTGCCGATATTATCGCCAAAAATATTGTAGCTGTACCGATTAGATTTGATTACGATCCTGATAATTTTCAAGAGATTCATCACCCCAGATGTCATCTCACCCTAGGACAATTCAAAAACTGCCGAATTCCAGTGTCCTCCCCTTTAACACCCAGTGTATTTATTGCTTTTATCCTTCGTAACTTTTACAATACAGCCTATCATCTATATTCCGAGCAGATCAATTTTAACGATCAGCGATTTCCAGAAACCATAACCGAACCGGAAAAAAATATACTACATTTTGCTATTAAATCTCCCTCTCTATAGGGTTGGCTGAATAATGGGAAAACCCTTTTAAAATAAGGCTTTTGACCTGTTAAAATCCGATGTTAGTGCAAGAAAATAGGATTGGGACATTCAAAAACCTTGCATTATCCTTCTTGTAGTACACAAGCTTGTACAAAAACAAGGGCAACAAAGCCTGAAACGACCGGCTACTGACTCCTGACTCCTAACCCCACCAATACACTTTTTCAGCAAACCCTAATTAATTTTTGAGAGTGCAAAAATGAGAAAAATAGACATAAAATTGCATAAAATCCCTAAATAGAGCATTTAATTGATTAATACTCATTCTTAATTCTCCTGACTCCTGACTACTGGCTCGGAGACTCCTCACCTAACGGAAGATTTTTGATTTTTGCAAGAGGTCTGTTTTACCTCAATATTATATCATCTATAGCGTTTCCTGTTCGCACGAGGTACATTATTAATGTTGAAAAGCTTAATCAGCAAAGGTTTAACTGTGCCACACAGGTGTGAGAACCGCTATAGAATGAAATAGCGCCGGGTGTTAGGAGGAATTGGCCCTATTTCCTAACACCCTAACAACTTAGATAATTAACCCCTTTGTCGAGTATTAATCACCTCACCGGCTGCATTAACTAACTCTAGCTGTAGCGGCATTTGTCCCATAGCGTGAGTAGAACAACTTAAACAGGGATCATAGCAACGAATACCCGCTTCTACGCGGTTTAACATCGCTTCGGGAATTTCGCCACCATGGATATAATGTTGGGCGATTTGTTTCACCGTTTGATTCATCGCCAAATTATTATTACCTGTGGCAATAATTAAATTCACCGTTTCAATCAAACCATTTTCATCCACTTTATAATCATGGAATAAAGTACCCCTGGGTGCTTCACTAACTCCCACCCCTTGCAGATTATTAATTCCTGCTTCGGCCCGGCAGCGTGGAGAAACTATATCGGGATCGTCGATTAAACGTTCAATCTGTTCTAAACAAGCCAAAATCTCCACTAAACGAGCATAATGATAGTAAAAAGAAGAGGTTGCTACACCACCGACCCGATGGCGATATTCGCGTAACTCAATATCCGCTCCCTCCGTGCCAAAATGGGAACAAACATTTAAGCGGGCCAACGGACCGACTCGATAGATACCGTTGGGATAACCGAGGGGTTTATAGTAGGGAAACTTCAAATAAGACCATTTTTCTACTGATTCGCCGATATAATCGCGATAATTGTCTTCGCTCAGGTTATCGGCCACGATATTGCCTTGACTATCGGTAAAACGAATATGACCACCGTAGTGTTCCCACTCGTCCCGTTTACCGACTAATCCCATAAACAGGGAAGGGAAATTACCAAAAGCGGCGATTTCTGTGGTTAAATTGTCTAGAAGTCCTTTAAACAGGTTTAAAGCCGTGTAAAGAGTCGCCTTAGACTCCGGCAGTCGTTCTTTAATCCATTGTCGCCCTTCTTCGCTCAAAGGGGAACGCACTCCTCCCGGGACAGACCAAGCGGGGTGAATTTTTTTTGCTCCCAAAAGTTCAATAACTTTCTGTCCAAATTGACGTAAACGGATGCCTGCTCGCGCTAGGTCGGGATCGGCGGCGATTAAACCGAAAACATTCCGTTTAGCGGGATCACTTTCCCAACCAAGCAGAAAATCGGGACTGCTAAGATGAAAAAAACTTAAAGCATGGGATTGGGTTAATTGTCCCAAATTCATCAAGCGCCGCAGTTTTTCACCCGCAGGGGGGATTTGCACCGCTAGAATTTTATCTCCGGTTTTGGCGGCACAAAGTAGGTGACTAACGGGGCAAATGCCGCAAATTCGGGCAGTAATTCCCGCCATCTCCCACATCGGCCGTCCCTCGCAGAATTTCTCAAAACCACGATACTCGACCACATGAAAACGCACGTCATCCACTTCCCCCCCATCGTCAAGGAAAATCGAGATCTTGGCATGGCCTTCGATCCGGGTGACGGGATCGATAACGACGGTTTTAGTCATAGTAAGTCCTCATTGTTCAGGAGTTCCACAGAACGGCATTGTGGAGAGTGCGATCGAGCTTGGTTTCAACGATAATTTATCCCGATCTCCGCCCTGCTGTCTCTATGATAGTTATTACCCCTCTAGCAATCCTAATTTTTATAACAATTTTTTCCGATTGAGAATCGGAAAAAAAAATGAACTACCCCGCCGCAAGCGGACGGGGTATCAGAATCAAAATAGACTCAATTGTAGATTTTGGTGTAGCTGCAGGTATTCTTGGCTTTTCGTTACTTGGTATGGTTCGATAGGGTGGCATAAATCGACTAAATC
>NZ_JADBUN010000221.1:0-3767 GCF_020245625.1 Microcystis sp. M049S2
TAAGACTTTTAGACCTTTTGTCAATCAAAAAGTACTGGATCTGGGAGTGATCGGGGGGAAATTTAGGCACTTTTTCCCTGAAAATTAGGTAATTGGCCACCTCAAAACTGGTAAAACCCCACACCCCACACCCCACACCCTGCCCCCAGGAAAAACTTTTTCAGCAAACCCTATATATAATTTTGCCTTAGCAGTTACAAAAATTCACAAAAATTTACAAAAATTTCTTGAAAAATTTGGCAATCAAGAAATAGGATTAGTGCCAACCTATAATACCAGAATTTTGTTAATTCTGTTGCTTATGATACTATCATCTTCTCGAACCGTTGTGTCAGCCCTTCTTGGAGCAGGAGTCGCTATTGGCTTCGGTGCGCCAGTTCTTGCACAAACCACCACCTCTTACAGCATTACCCACGGTTTTAGCTTTAGTGTCGGGGGAAACACGACTCCTCTCGTCCGGGGATTCGACGGGGGAAGTGCTTTTGCTTTCTCTCCTTACGTCTCGCCACCGGCAGCATTCTCCAGCTATGTGAATCTCTCCTATCCCCTCGGCCCTCCTTTGACCCGTTTCGACTCCGTGAGTGTTTCCAGAGGGTTGGCATCGGCTACCGCTAGTTCCTATACGCAGATCAATAGTCTTGGAGTCGGAACAGTATCGGGATTCATTAATGCTTCTGGGACAGCGAGCGCTTTGGAACGCGGGGAAACGGCTTGTGCTAATAGTTACACCGGAGTGACAGCCCGACAAAGAATCCGATTACCTTTCGGAGGCGTGATCTGGGGTCCCCGATTCGCCTTGGATTTTGTCAGTGGAGGAGGGTGTGCGGTAGGCAAAGACCCGATTAAATTTACCGTCACCGATCCCGATACGGGGGCGATTCTGAACTCAGGACAGTTTTTAGATATTACCAGTACGGGTGATGGTAGTGTCAACTGGGATGAAGATTCCCTCGATTTTGCTATTAGCGACGGAACCTTCAGCATCGACCTTAATAGTCCTTTTATTCCTGATAACCAACGAGGCACTTTGTTGCTCAAAGTTCAGGGAGGCATCATCACCGATTCCCAGGATTCGGGAATATTCGATGGTTATTTGCCTCAAATTGGAAGTTCCGGTACTTTCTCGGTCTCTGGCTCCAATTTCAAGCCCGATCTTACCTTTGACTACGATCTAGGAGATTTCGGTAAGGAGGTCGATCTGGAACTCACCGCCGACGGTGGGGCGATTCCGGTTCCCGAATCCTCGACGATGAACCCGTTAAGTTTGGGGGTTTTAGGACTGATTTTCTTGGGAGGGAAACGATTCTGGAGAAGTTCTTCTAAAAAGTAGTAGTTTGTCATCAGTAATCAGTAAGGTGCGTTCCCCCTCGTCGATTAGTTGCGTAGTCGGAGTTGCAGTGGGGAACGCACCCTACGAAATCTTTGCTGTTAAATACGGGGGAAATGGTGAAAGCAATCATCGAGAATAGTTTGGCAGCGGCCGGCATTTCCGAATTAATGGTTCAAAAGGAATTAGAATTAGGCACATTGCGATCGATTCGAGTCATCGATACTTCCGGTTTATCCCCTCGCTATCTCGAATTTACGCGCCCTTTTTCAAAAATAAAACACCGTCAGCGCTTTCAACCCCGCATCTGTCAAGTTTTCGAGCAGATGTTGTAATCTGATAGCAATCACCAAAAATTAACCAGAGAGAAAATAAAGCTATGTAGGGAAAATTATTTTTGGTAAAAAAAACAGATTATAAGTAAGTAGTTATAATTAAATTGAAGATATATTTTGCCTCTGATCCCCCCGCCTATCGGCACCCCCCTTATCAAGGGTGATCCCCCCGCCTATCGGCACCCCCCTTATCAAGGGTGATCCCCCCGCCTATCGGCACCCCCCTTATCAAGGGTGATCCCCCCGCCTATCGGCACCCCCCTTATCAAGGGGGGCAGGGGGGATCGAACCTAAAATCCATTTTTAATTTAATTATAACCAGCTACTTAATAACGTTTCCACAGATAGGAAAAAACAACTAAGTTTCTCCTGTCTGTGGAGATTTTAGATAGATAGTTTGATGTTCAACAAGAGGAAAATGGCATGAACACAAATCACAACAAGAGTTATGGCCGGTTGAAATGGAAAGCGGTGTCGGCGCGGGAGGCCCAGCACCTGAACGAGCAGGGAGTTTCATCGTCAATCCCCCAGGGGCCGAAATTCCTTAAAGAGCTACCCCCCGATAGCGCGGTGTACGAGCCGAAGCAGCCGATCACAAAGAAACTTAAAAAGCTCATCGACGATTACGCCTATGGGGGGGCCTTCCAGAGCGCGATCTTGAAGGTAAGACAACAGCGCATCCCCGAACTCGATCGGATACACAACCTCTACCAATTTTACTATTACATCGATGCCCTGGTAACTTGGATCCCCGGGTTGCGGGTCTGGGAATGGCAGGGCGACATTTACCACGAACGCACAGATTATCTGCACCTGACGCAGTTCTATTACTACTTCAACCAGCCCGAACTCGTCTCCCTGCAAAGCCCGATCGCTCCCTTTACCGGCGAGGCTCTCACACCGCTATCCCTCTGGCTTCGGGAATTTGCGGTCGAATGGGGCGAATTTCTCGACACACCCGAATCGGCCAACCATCTCGTAACCTATAAGTTCGGGCCGGAATATACCTACCAGGACTACAATGGGGGCGAAAACGGGATCGAGAACTACAAGACATTCAACGAGTGGTTTTCCAGAACTTTCAAGGATATCGATCGACAGCGCCCAGTCGCCCAGCCAGACGATCCTCGGATTATTGTCTTCCCAGCCGAGTCCACTTTCGTCGGCCAATGGACTATCACCACTCCGGCGGGCGAGCCGATGCCCGCACAGTCCTCAATCGTGGTCAAGCACGTCGAATGGCCTATCCCAGAACTGTTAAAGGGTTCCGAGTATGCCCAGGATTTCGAGGGCGGCATTCTCGTCCACAGCTTTCTCAATGTCTTCGACTATCACCGGCAGCACGCCCCGGCAGCGGGCAGGATAATTGAGGCTAAATTTATCCCTGGACAGGTTTACCTGGATGTCCAACTTGACCTACTCGATGCTGAGGGACGTGCCGATGAAAACTCATCCTTGGCCAACGTGGCCATGCCGCACCGTTATCTGGATGCACAGGATGCCACAGACTATCAGTTTGTGCAGTGCCGTGGACTTTTTGTCCTGGAAACCGCTATCGGCAAGATCGCCGTGCTGCCCATTGGAATGGCACAAGTATCGTCCGTTGTCTTCGTCAAACCAGGGACGCAGGAACTTATCCGTCTTACCCAACAGGAAAAGAAGGGGCGATCTTATGATGAGCAGGTGGCACTGATCAACGAGAAGGTGCGCCAGGAGGTGGTGGGAAAAACGGTGTCGAAGGGCGAGATGATCTCGACTTTCCTCTTCGGCGGCTCCGACATCGTGATGGTATTCGAGCGTCAGTCCAACGTCAACATCACGGCTACGGTAAATGTTCACTATCCGGTGCGGAGTCAGTACGCCTATTCAAATATCGCCAAACTGCTGTCGTTTTGATCGTGCTTCGCTGTTCTATACTGGCGGAACCTGTCATCTCTAGGGTTCCTTCCAGCCGACATTTTAGGTAGGGTTTGCTGAATAAATCTAAAAACCTTGTTGGGTAAACCTTTTAGACTTTTTTTCCCTCAAAAAGTGCCAACCATTGGAGTGATCGGGGGTAAAATCCCTGAACTTTTTCCCTGAAAATTAGGTAATTGACCAGATGA
>NZ_JADBUN010000222.1:0-34310 GCF_020245625.1 Microcystis sp. M049S2
CGGTTAACAATTTGTAATATTCCTTGTTGACACCCTTACTGACAAAGAAAAAACTGAAATCAAGTCAGGATAAGGGTTGGAGTGCTTACTGCAAAAATTGTTAAGAAAGATCCCTATAAGGGATAGCTTGATAAGGGGGGCATCTGACAACTTTTAACGCCTACCTACTTAATTAAAGAATTGAATAATAATGGTAGCGAAGTAATAGATATAATTAAAATTTATTCCCCAAACACCATTAAGCAAAAAGTTATGGGAAATCCGACATCGGGCAATTTCGGCTGGATTGCAACTGCTCAATGAAGACGAAATAGAACAAGAACTTGCTGCACGTCGAGGAGGATGCAGTGAGTCATGAAATTGCTGGCACTTACGGTTTAGCGGCGATGGATGCACTTCATGTTGCTGCTGCGCTGCAAATTCAAGCTGATGAACTAATCACCACCGAAAAGCCAACCAAACCAATGCACCGAGTCAGGGAAATTCAGATTGTTTCAATAGACATCTCTTTTGCATGAGTAGAAAACGGGTTTCTCCGAGAAACCCGTTTTCTGTGCGTTACTCAGTCTCAACTTAGTTGGGGTTTAACAACCTTTCTAGATTTTGTTCACAGTTCTCTTTATGGGAGAGCATATTTAATTTTTCAGAAAGATGTAAAGCTCGTTGCCAGTGATTAATAGCTGATTTAAGATCATGGGTTTTTTCTTCAAATTCGGCCAAAATAATTAAAGTCTCTAGTTCTACATATCGTTCTCCAATATCGAGGGCAATATCTAAAGCTTGATTAAGATATTGATAGGCTAGATCATCCTTTCGAGTGATACTATAAATTTCTCCTAATCCAGCGCAAGCATGGGCAACACCTGCCACATCTGAAATAGCTAAAGCTCTTTTCTTTTGTTGTTTAAAGTATTTTTCAGACTCCTGAAAATTTGCTTGTTGCCCATAAATTGAGGCTAAATTTCCCAAAGACAAAATAATTCCTGCTTCATCGGTTATTTGCTCAGATAAGTTAAGACTTCTTTGAGTGTAATCGATAGCTTGATTCAAATCATTGATTCGCCGGTGTGCTTCTCCTAAATTTCGTAAAGCCGTTGCTTGATAAATAAGATTTTTAATTTTTTCTGCCCATTTTAAGTATTTTTCTAAACAAGCAATAGTCTGGTCAACTTTTCCCTGATAACCATAACAATTACCCAGATTTGAATGGGCAACATTAATAATCTCAAATTTTTCGTCACAATCGGGAATAATCTCGGCTAGATTTAAAACTTCATTCAGTCCTATTTCAGCGCTTAAATATTCCCCTTTTATTCCATCAATTGTTGCTATATTTACTTTTCCTCTTGCTTTCCAAAGAGGATTATTTAATTGCTCTGCTAAGGATAAGAGTTTCTCCGCATAATTTTTTGCTTGGTCAAATTGTCCTAATTCTCGATACATATAACCGAGTTCACTTAAACAGATAAAATCGGTTTCATTGTCAAGATTTCCTAATAATTCTTTACACAGTTTTATGCCATCTTCATAGCGTCCCCAGATGCGTAATTGTTTGTGCAAAGGTAAAGAAGTTGGATCATGAATTTCTAAGGGTAAAGAAAATAAAGATTTAGCTTCTTTGTACCAACCTAATCGACACAGACAGAGAAATGCTTCCACATAACGACTTGCCCGTTCTTGAATAGAGAGCTGCTGTCCCATTTTATCCTTAATATGGCGTTCATAACCAATTAAATGCCAGATAAATGCGCCAAAATGTGCTTTTTCAAAATGACTTCCTGTCGCTCCTAAAATTTCCCCTTTTTGTTTGACTTGAGCGAGTTCTCCAAAAACAGTAAAATCGATACTTGTGAGACGTTCTTTGACTCTTAATTGAGGAGATTTAAAATCATTCATGATTTGGTTTTCCTTCTTTTCTTTGGGTAGATACTAGATGCTTGAAAGCAACATTGCGAATTAAGCTGTGCTGTTTGATATGTGGTTCATATCCCGGTTGTTTTTGAGTTTCTACTAAATAACGGTTAAACAAGGTAAAAAGAGCTAGGTCTAAATCTTGTTCCTCGTATTCTGAGAATAATTGAAGATTTTCAAACCACGCATTTTTAAATTCAAAAGATGAATAAGTAGAACCATAGATAAGCAAGAAATAAGCAGTTTCAAAAGTGTTTTCAAGTCGCTCTATTGTTCTTTCGATTTCCTCCTCTAACAGTTGTTTTCGTAATTGTTTGGTCATTAAGTTGACTTTGTAATAATCATCAGGATTGGCTTTTTGAGCTTCATCAATCATTTCTCTTAATCGTCGAAATCGGGATTTATTCTCCTCATAATAAATGCTGATATCTCCATTCAGTCTATCAATAATATCACCAGAAATTAAGCGGATAGCGAGAGGATGTCCCTCATAAAGTTTTCCGATCTCTTTAAGGTAAGCAAGGTTACGTCCATGAAGAATTAATTCGACTTCTGCTTGTTGAAATAAACGTTCAAATAACTGTAAACTTTCCTGCTCTTCTAATCCCATTAATGGCTGAATATGCCAATATTGAGCTTGACTAAAAGTTTCAAAATCTTCAGGCTTATCCTGCGAAGTTATCACAATTCGAGTCTGACAATCTTCGGCTTCTAATATTTTTTGAAAAAAGACTCGCCAGAGGGGGTCTTTAAAGCGATTACTGCCATCTTGTTGTTCTCCTTGTAAAATATTTTCCATTGAATCAAACCAAATCAATCGACGATTATTGCTCAGATGATTAACCAGTTGAGTTAATAATTGTTCTGGGTTTTTTGCTTGTTTTGCCGTAACAGGTTCATCGCCACGATTGAGTAAATCAATAGCTGTGCTGATAAAGTTTTGTGCTTCTGATTGCGACTGTTGATCCTCCCGTTGATTAAACCCATCAAAATCAATAGGCAGTTCAGGAGGAAACCCTTCTTGACACAAAGCTAAGGCCAATTTGTAGGCGAGGGCAGTTTTCCCAATACCTGTTATTCCCGTAATTACGACCATGCGACAATCGCCTCTTAGTTTTTCCAGTAAATCACTTTGAAGAGACTCTCGCCCCACCCAGATAGGCTCGATATCTTGAGTCAGTTTTTGCAAAAGATTATCTAGATCTGCGACTTTTGAAGGGTCGATGTTCAAAGCTCGACAAAAGGCAAAAAAACCTTCCGATTGAATGGTTTTACCCCTCAAAAAATGATCTAAAGTCTCCGGTGAGCAGTTGTCGGCGTAATAAGAGTAATAAGTGTGGGCTGGGTCATTTGAAATTTCCTCCCAATTCCCATCGGGTTTGGCAAATTGACTAGCCTCGGTGCATAAGTATTTTCTAGTCCAGCCTTCTTTTTGTTTTTGCGCCCATCGGGTTTTGACTTGCTCAAGTCCCGCTACGGAGAGTTTTAACTTCATTGCTCTCTATTCAATCTACATAAGTTTATTTCTCTATTGTTGATCAATTATCCCCAGAAATTCTCATTTTTTGAAAAAATTTTCTCTAATCTGACTAAGCACATATCAGCTATTTGCTCAATTATAGGTATAGGAAGCCATTCAAGCTTTCTAATTCTTTCTAATTCCAGCTTCTTTTGCTTTTTGCGCCCAAAAATCATCGTTTTGCTTGCTTCTCCGTAGAAATCTAAGGATTTCTATCGCTTTACTCCCAATGAAGAGAGCCTCATTGCTCGTTGTCCTCTTCCTAAGGGTAGCAAAATGGCTATTTCTCAAATAATCAACCAAACCAATGGTAAACAGTTTATCTCATTATCATCTACATCGGTGCGGCTACTGTCGTCGGATGGAGTTGATGTCAATCACTTATTTAGCGGTCAAATACCAGAGCGTCAGTATGAGCAACTTTCTTGTTGGCTTGATTTAAAACCAAACGAGGAAAAGGACTTAACGGCACAAACATTTGCAACGCTAAAGACCACAAATTACACCCGAAAAGATCCCCTATTCACTTTAAGGACTGTCCGAAGAATGTTACAGGATAACGGTCTTCTCTTTGTCTATGATATATCCCAAACCCCTGATATTGAGCAATATGTGAAGATTCTGTTTTCTTGTGCTGGATTTATTGTGTTAAATAACATTGGCAACTGCTGGATTCTTAGCAAAAGAGCCTTACTTTCTTTTGATGTGCCAAAGGTCAAAGGTTATCTGGTCAAGGAAGCGGAAACACCGGCAGAAATTGAATCCTATTTCTTATTTCTCAAGAATCGCTATCCTGAGTCACAAAATTATCGCAAAGAAATCGACGATTTATTTACTCACCAATCGGTTATTTTTCTAGCCTATCCTGAACAGAATCTCTCTCAGGTAATCGGTGTTGCACGTTATACCTATTCTCTGCCTGAATATGGCTACTATTTGCCTTGTCAACTGGCAACATTTTGTGAAGGAAAACACACAGGAAAGCATTTGATGTTACCCAAAAATGTAACAAGCATCGGAGAAAGTCTCTCTCTCTATGATGAAAAGGGAACTGGCAAAAAAGGAACAAGTTATCTTGTTTATCAGCAATTGATTCGAGCTATCTTGACTTACAAACATGATATTGCTCACACTGAAATTTCCTACACGACTTATCCAAAAGGGGACGAAACCATTGAAGCACTGTATAAAGAACGTTTTGGATTTAAGCACACTCTACACGATAATGAAAAAGTTTGCTTAAAATATGGAACATTTGCCGGTCAATGGTATCTCATTGAACTGGAGCAGTGGATGATTAAGCATCAGTACCACAACGCTGACCAGATTTTTCATAAACACAAGCAAGCGTTTGCGGTGTGAAGTCTAGCTCAATAGGTTTCCGATAAATACTAGATTTTGGGAACTTAAGGTAAATTATCCTGAAAATTGGCTATATCCTTAAGTGTCCCGAAGTTGAACTAGAGTCTTAGCGATGCAATGCCTTATCCCACAAAGACTTGCAGCTTTTCAAAAAAAATTTGCATCGGGGAAAGTCCCCAATTTATGATAGGGACAATTCAGAAACTTAACATCTTATAGTGCTTTTCATGCCACTGAGGTATCGACAAGTTTTGCCAACAAAGGGTTTAAGCTCCTTAGCCATACCTTATTCTGATGAAAACTGCTATATCTAGTCCAATCTTTTATGAAGTGGACTTCCATGATCAGCTAGAAACCTAACCCCATCATAAATTTTCATGTCTGAAGTATCACGTCCGAACTTTTACGAATTATTAGAGATAGATCCAAGTCAGCCTTGGTCAGATGGAGAATTTAGCAAAATTCTTAAAATTAAACAAGGAGAATGGACTAAAAAAACAAAAATTCCTAAATATAAATTTGAATATACTCGCTATCTGCAAATGGTTAGGTTGATTGAGCAGATAATGAGGGATTCTGAAAGTCGTGAACAAGAAAGAAAACAAGCTCTCGAAAGTCAGTCACAACAAGCTCAAATCTTCAAGCAACAGTTTGAGGGAGATTTAAAGGGTATAGTCGCTAAAGGCTATATTTTAGAATCTGAGGTAAAAAATTTGATTACTAAGTTTTCCAGCGTGTTCTCAGAATCAGAGATTCGCCGTCAAATCAGTAATTTAGGGATTGAAATTAAGACTAAAGAAGAAGCAAATGACTCCGAAAATATTAAGATCAATGACACAGATAAAACAAAAATTGGTGAAATTGAAAATAATTTAAACTTTTTAAATCAACAAGATTTGTACAATTTTCTAGGACTCCCCAAAACCACTAGAACTGATGAATTGTGTGCAGCAGCAAGCAACCGATATGAAGAAATCAAGAACACAGGTCAATCAACAGCTGAAGCAAGTGCTATTATGGCACTTGCTGGACACGCTAAAACCTTTTTTAAGGATGATGAAAAAAGAAAAATTTATGACTTTTCTCTAAGTTTACAAGTTTTTCAATCTTTAGAAGAGGCAATTGATAACATTACGCTTCATGAAAAAATCATTTATGGAAAACAGTTTACTTATTTACTAGAATTAGCCTTTTCTAGAGGGATAGATGTTGAAAAAGCAAAAAAGCATATCATAACCTATGGACGAAATAAAAAAATTGCCGTAGAAATGGCAGGAGTTGAAGCGGTCAAACAGAAAATCGCTTGTCCTCAATGCCAAACCATTAATGAGCGGGATCAAGATTTTTGCTCAAATTGTGGAAGTTCTTTAAAAATAAAATGCCCTAGTTGTGGACTCATTTCTAGTATTGAAGATCGGGCTTGTTCTAAGTGTTCTTTTCCCATTGGGAATGAGTCAATCGTGCGTCGTTATTTAGTGGAGAGTCAAAAGTTAATTCATCAAAAATTTTATGAAGACGCAGTTAACCATCTTAATTTAACCCAACAAGCATGGTCAAGTCCATTGATCTCTCAGACTCTTAACGATGATTTAAGTAAACAAATTAGCCAATTAAAAAGTGAAGCAGAACAGAAAAAACAGAACCTAATTAATTGTCAACAACAACTCAATCATGCTATTAACGAACGTCTTTATTACGAAGCACGTCGTATTTTACAACAGCTAAAGCTTGAATTTGCTTCTCTTGATTTAAACAGAGAAGAAAGTAAAATTGAAGCAGAAATTCACAAAGCTGAATCAGAATTAGAAAAAGTGCGTCAACTGGAAACTCAAGGGGAAGATCCAATTGACCTCTATCAAAAGGTTCTTTCGATTTGTAAAGATTGTCAAGCCGCCAAAGACGCATTAGCCAAAACCCCACCGTTTCCTGCTAGTCAACTTTCTGCAAACAAGAGCCATAAAATCATCAATTTATCTTGGCAAGCAAGCCCTTCTAAGAAAGTTGGTTATACCATTATTAGAAAATATCACTCCCAACCTATTTCTAGTAAAGATGGAGAACAATTAGATACTATTTTTAGTACAAGTTATGATGACAACACGGTAGAAAGTGGTAAACCAGTTTATTATGCTATCTATACTAATAGAGAAGGGGTTCTTGCTGTTAATTCTGCCCAATTAGAGCAACCAATACTGTTAACCAGTGAAGTTTCTAATCTGGTTGCTCAAGCAATGGATACGCAAGTTAATTTAACTTGGACACATCCTCAAAATGTTACTGAAATTCAGATTTATCGATCTACTCAACCGTTCAATACTTCTAATCAGGGTGAACGAGTTGAAGTTATCAATATCAGCAACGTTATTGATAAAAATTTAGAAAATGGTAAGAAGTATTATTACCTAATTTATAGTTTATTTAAAAATTATGATGGAAGTCTTATTAAAAGCCAAGGAATTACTATTGATGTTATTCCCGAAAAACCCCCTTCTCCCCTAGAAGATTTAACCATTGAGGTGATTAAAACTGACCCTTATTACCAACTGAAACTATCTTGGCAATTACCCACAAAAGGAGAAGGAGCAGTCTTACAAAGCGATTCTTTTCCCGATTTCGGGAAAACACATTTATTACCTCAAGGCTCTTTATCAGAATATGGCAAAGTCTTACAGGAAACAAATACATCTGTAACTATAACAATTGAAAAGAAAGGAATTTTTTACTTTACCCCAATTCTTTTATTTCAAAAAAATGCTTATCTTGGCAAAACCAGAGAGTATGTCAATGTTGATGATGTTAGCAATTTGAAATGTCAAAAACAGACAAATGAAATTCAAGTTCGTTGGAATTGGCCAGAAAATTGTCAAGAAATTATTCTTTCTCATGGCGAGCGCCAATTTCCTTCAAGTCATAAAGACTCAAATGCAACCCACATTAAAGTTACAAAAAATCAATACAATCTAAAAGGTTATTATCCCCTAACCAGTATTACTAATAGAGATTATTTTATCGTGGTTTATGCTGTCTTTAATAAAGCAGGACAAACCTTGATTGCTTCAGGCTTAAATGAATCAGCACGGGTGCGAATTAGCCTATCAACTTTAATGAAGATTAATTACGAAATCTCTAGGGAAAAAAAGGGATTTGGGTTATTTAAAGGAAAACTTTTGCTGATCATTAATATCAATGGCAAAGGGCAAATGCCAGACTTAGTTTTAGTTTATAAACAAGGAGGGAAGCCAATTAAAAAAACAGATGGAGAAACAGCTTTAACCATTTCATCAACAATACTTCAGGAGGACAAAACAACTTTTACTTATGAACTAAAAGAACAAAATCGTTGTTACGGATCTTTATTTTTAGCCAACGATAGCCTTTATGAATCCAAAGGCGGTTATGTTCGTATTAACAAACCAGAAATTGATAAATTGGAGATGTTTTAAATGTCTAAAATTCTTTGTCCTTTTTGCTTTGAAAAAACAGAAGTCTCTCAACTTGAATATCGATGTAGTTATACTCGTTGCTCAGGAAAACGTGAAGATGTCATTTTAGCCCAAGCTCAAGGGCTTCTTAGCCCTACTATAGAAGGTTTAGTCTTTACACCCACAAAAAAAGGATTAGGTCGTTTGTTTGGAAAATCAAATCAGTTAGAAAAATGTCCTAATTGTAACAAAGAAACTTCTATAAAAGTATGTCCAAAATGTCACTATAACTTAAAGTATCTGTCAGGAGAAATAGAGGAAAAAATGATTGCTATTATGGGAGGACGAAGTAGTAGCAAAAGCACCTATATTTCAGTTTTAGTTAATCGTTTACAAAATGAAATTGGCAAAAATTTTAAGGCAGGAGTAATGTTCACTGATGACAAAAGTCGCACAATTTATGAAGAAATTTTCCGTAAACCAATTTTTGTTAGGGAAGAAATTTTACAAGCGACTGTCAGTAGCACTGTTGACTCCCGTGCGAAAACACCAATGATTCTTCGTGTAACTTTTGACAATAACGGTCAACGTAAAGCTATTAATCTTGTTTTATTTGATACAGCAGGTGAAGATATGGAAGATATAGATATTATGTCTTCTGAGGCACGTTATCTTTGTGAAGCGGATGGGATTATATTCATCTTAGATCCTCTGCAAATTGAAACAGTAAGACAGTTAGTAAAAGAGGATTTACCTGATAGATTAGAAAGCGCAGACCCCAATCGAATTGTTGAACGTCTTTATGAATTACATGAACAAAAATTGAAAATTAAAGCTGGTAAAAAAATTGAGAAACCGATTGCCTTTACCCTATCTAAAAGTGATGCTTTATTTCCCTTTATTGAAGCGGATTCAGTTTTACATCATTCAGGAGAACATTTTGGTTATTTAAACTTACCTGATGTGGAATCAGTCCATACAGAAATTTGCACTTATCTTGAAGAATGGATGGGTTCTGCATTTGATAACAAAGTTAAAACCTATTTTAATTGTTATCGTTATTTTGCCATGTCTCCTTTAGGGAAAAATCCTATCAATGGAAAGATTGAAGGGTTGTCTCCTTTAAGAATTGAAGATCCCCTTTTATGGCTTTTTTCTCAATTTCAATTTATACAAGGACGGAAGTAAAACAATGGTTATCCAACAACAATACTATACATCTTGTCGAACAGAAACTAGGACTGGCTATCAAATTAAGGCTGAATCTCCTAATTTTGAGAGTGAAAAACGTCAAATTTTAAACCGATTGATTGGATACTCTATCCCATCAGGTGTTGATGTCAAAGCAATCAATACTCATCCCATTGCTTTACGTTATTTTGTTAATGAAGAAGATGCTTTTTTAGTTTGTAGTCAATCTAGCGGACAAGATGAATTTGGCAGAGATGGAAATTTCTTTGCTCATAGTTTGGTGGGTACAGTTACAGAAATCTCTACTATTCCTAGCATTTTTTCGTGGAAAAGTCCCTTCTGGGTTAAACAAGATAAATCCTCACAAACTGCTTTACCAACTTTAAATGAATTTAACCACGAAATCACGTTTAATTTTGATTCAGTTTGGACATTTTTAAAAGATAAAAAACGACAAGAATGGTTTTATAAGTTGATTTGTGCCGTGATTGACTATGAACAATCAAAACGAAAAATTATTATTATTGATGATAATGAAGCGATTACTTATTGGATTGCTAGTCTCAGCACTATTTTACATCCTCGTTATGTCAACTATCTAACTTTTGCCACCTACCACCATGATCCTTATACGGCTCCTTTTATGATTACAGGAACGACCGAAAATTCTAACTTTCGTTGTAGCAATGATGAATATTACTCTTACTTTATTCTTAATGTTCCCCAACAAAAAGTTAGTGATGTTCCCGAATCGGATTTGGCGATTTATCTATTAGAAAACTTAGATGAGCAAAAGTATGAGAGTCAGATTTTAGAGTTTTACGAATGGTTAGATCGCTATAGTTCTGATTCTAAATACTTGAGTAAACATTTAGATTATTATATCAATTTTCAAAGAGCCATTAAGGGAGAAATAGACGCTTTGCCTTTTGCTAAAGTGATTGAATCTGCACAAGTTATCATCCAAGAGCAAAGTCAAAAAAACTCACATAGTCAATATGTACAACAGGATTTAGAAGATTTATCTTGGGCATCTTATTTATTAGGAAAGGCACTCATTAATCAAGAACAGAGTGATTTGCTTACCTCTTATATTAATGCTTTAAAAATGCTCAAAAAGATAGATAGTTATTTTCTTAATCAAGCTGATAAAGCTATCTTTATTTTTGTTTCATTAGTTCTTAACAAACAAGAACAAAAATCTATGACTTTATGGACTGCTCTAGAGTCTCTTTATTCACCTGCATTACTTAAAGAACATCTTAATTCTTTAGATTTTATTCAACAATTTACTCAGCAATTAAGAAGTAATGACTCGGAACAATTATTGATTTTCTGGAAACAGATTGGCAAAGAATTAACCTTGTCTTCTAGTAATCAGCAGAATTTGAGTATCATCTTAGCAAAAACATTCTCAGCCATTCCAGAGCAAGAGCTATCAAAAAGATTAAGAATTCCTGTGATTGCATCAACTTGGATTAAAGTTTTTCTAGAAAATGCTAAACTCTCGAAAGACTTTATTCTTGATAACGCTTTACTCTACAAACAAAAATATCCTAATTCTCCCGTCTTTGAATGGATTTACTATGCGCTTCTTCAACCATTTTCTTTTGACCAAAGACCTAAGTATTTTTGGACTTACTGGCAAAAATCTTCTTCGCTCATTCCAGAGTTACATAACTATGAATTACAAAGAGATATTTTACAATCTCATTCCACCTCACAAGCCATTGATGTTATTTATTTATGGTTAGATTATCTGGCTCAAAAATACCATAAATCAAAAGTAAAAGAAGCTCTAGAATTTATCTGGACACAACCACAGTTTGAGCGACAAGAATTAGCTGAAACTTTATTGCAAAAAGATAAGTCTGAAAGTATTTTTGAAATTGATATTTATAATCAGTTAATTCAAGATTTACTTTCCACTCTTCAACTTAACACCCCCACAGAATCACTTGCTAATATTTACACCAGAGTTTTAGCAAATCCTAACTTATCCATTTCTCAAGAACAAACACTTATTTTACAGGGGTCATTAGATATGTACCATAATCGTATTTCCGAAATGAACATTGAAGCTTCAAACCAACGTTATCAAACTTTACCACCAGAAAAATATGAGGAAGAAGTTGAAAAACTATTAGAAAAATTCTTTGCTCAAAAAACCCCTGAAAAACTGACAGAAGAACACTTTAAAGTCGTTCAAATTGCTTATGTTATTCGACATCGTGATTTATTTTGGGATATATACTGGTCGAATTTTTGCCACTGCTTAGTGGAAGAACAAAGAGTTAATGACATAGTTTTGATTATGGATTTATGGTTTAACGTTTCTTCCCATTTAGCAGAAAAACTCGGTTATTTTGTGCCAGAATTTTTTATTAACTTACCCAATGCCCTTGAAGAAGTATTTAAAAATAAAGGCTTTGGGAAGGTCAAAAAAGAGTTTGAAAGCAAAATTAAAAGAAAAAGTTGGTATCCTATTATCCAACCTATTTTTGAGAATACACGCTCCAATATTATGGGAAAAATTTCTAATTTCTTTAGTTGATTAACTTACCGATCATTTTGTTTATTAAGGAGGAAAATATATGCAAGTTTTGCTTTATTTAATAGGTACTGGTTTTGTTTTATGGCTTCTATATCTTTTTATTATTCATATAGTTATACCAACTCTAACCATAATCTCATGGTTAACTATAATTGTCATCATATTATGTGCAACAGTTACATCTATTGCTGGTATTGGTGTTGGTATTAAGAACTTTATTCAGGTTTTTTACGAAGGGCTTCAAGTAACTAAAACTAAGTCTTATCTGGATAAAGAAAAATCAATTAAATTCTTTAAAGCACAAAAAGCCAAATTAATGTATATCTATGGTGCAGCTTGGTATGTCATGCGATTTGTTAGTATGAATGTATGGCAAAGTACAAAAGACGATGCAGGAAAATGGCTAGAAATTGCGAAAAATAGATTTTCTAATGGACATTTTTCATGGTCTGGTAATATTTGGCAAAAAGTTTGGGCAATAATGGGATTTTACGGACCAGCACTCGGTTTAATGATTGGATGGTTTTTTCATTTTGTAGCAGCTTCTGTCATTGTTGCCCTATTTTTAGGAATACAATTTATTTTCTGTGTCATCGGCACAATGATTACGAGCTTTTTAATGTTGTTTTTGACCGTAGGAAACTACCTATATAGTAGCTTTTATAAAACTTACTACAGATGTCCAGAATGCCATGAACCGATGAAAATTCCCACCTACATTTGTCCAGATTGTTCAACAGAACATACTCGACTTTGGCCGAGTGTTTATGGGGTTTTTAATCATACTTGTAAAGGAGATTTACCTAATACTAATAATTCTAGAGTTTGTAGCAAATCTTTACCAACTCTTACCTATCTTGGACGAGATAAGTTATTGACAAAAGTTTGTCCTAATCCAGAATGTAAACACCCCTTAGATGGGATTGGGGGAATCAACGCTCATATTCCAGTTGTCGGACTTCCTAACTCTGGTAAAAGCCATTATATGTTTATGGCAATCAAACAATTTACAGAAGAATATTCTCCTGCTCATAGTTTAGATGTCAGCATACCTAATTCTTTACACGCTCGAAAGTATGAAGACAATATTAATTCCCTAAAAAATGGTCAACGTTTACTCAAAACTTCTGCGGCGGGTGATAGTGCCAAAGGGTTAAATTTAGAAGTCAAAAAGACTAATCAAGCTGTCCCTAATCTTTTGTATTTCTACGATTTAGCAGGAGAATATATAGATACTGATGAACAAGCAGAGTTACAAAAATACTTCAAGTATGTAGATGGAGCTTTTTTTGTCATTGATCCTTTTTCGATTAAGCAAGTTAGACAAAGATACCAAGACGCACTTTCAAACAATGCTGATATTCAGGATTTACCCAACCAAGACTTAGATGCCGCTTATGAAAGAATGTTATTTTTATTTGAAAAGAATAAAAAGAAAAGAAAAGGAAAAAAATTTACTCAACCTGTTGCCATTATTGTTACTAAAGTGGATTGTGCCGACCTTGAACAACAAATTGGAGTTTATAAAGCTCGTGAATATATGGCGAGCCATTCTGACATAACAAATGAGCAGGATGCGATGAATATTTTAATCAAAAATTTCCTAGAAGATAATGGAGCAGGGAATCTTGTTCGTAATATAGAATTGAATTTTTCTAACGTTCGATTTTTCTCTTGTTCAAATATTGGTTTTAGAGATCAGACAATTGGCAGTAGTAATTCTTCCAATTCTTTTGATGGTGTCCGAGTTTTAGAACCAATGGTATGGCTTATGGAACAAACCAATACCTTACCCCATAAAGCCTCATTTATTTGGCAGTTTTTGCGTTCAACAACGTGGATTAATTATGGTTTACCTGTGTTTATCGCAACCATTATGGCTGGTGTGCTGTTCGGTGGTTATTCCATTATTCGTTGGACTGTTAAAACGCTTCAACCCTCTAATTCTTCTCAATCTTCAGAAATTAAAAAAAGTAATCCTCAATCTCAAATAAGTGACAAAACTTTAACTGAAGAAAAACTAAAAAACATGACTTATACCTTGTATAACACAGCCTACCCATTAACTGACGGTAAATTTTTTCAACAATCACCAAATAGTGCTACAGGTCAATCAGTTGAAATCGAGCAAATATACTTCGGAGATATTAATAATGATAGCTCAGAAGATGGGGTGGTCATCTTAGCAGAAAATGGTGGTGGGAGTGGAATATTTAAGTCATTTCTTGTCATCCTTAATCAAAATAACATCCCTACACAAACATCTAATTTTTACTTAGGAGATCGGACAATAATTGAAAATGTAGAAATAAAAAATAATCAGATTAAACTGACACTTATTACTAATGGGCCTGGCGATGCAGCTTGTTGTCCCAGTCTAAAAGTCACTAAAACTTTCAAATTGCAAGGAAATGAATTATCAGAAGTTGTTCCTACCTCATATTCACCTAATAATTCCCATGTGGCTCTTGTTTCTGACCAAAACATTGCAGAACAAATATTTACTGATTCTTCTTCAACAGCAACCCTTTCACAACAAGATGCTGTCAATCTTATTAAGAAATGGTTACAAGCGAAAAGAACAATGTTTGCTCCCCCTTATGACCGTCAAATTGCTCAGAAAATTACAACGGGTGAACAGTATCAAAAAACAGCTGGTTATAACGGTTCTATAGACTATTTACAGAAGAAAAATAGTCAATATAAATACGGACAGCAAACAATTGATAACGTTGAAAAATTCGTTATCAATGGCAATCAAGCTAGTATTCAAGTTAGTGTAACTGAGCAACAAACTCTCTATATCAATGATAGAGTTGACCCTCAAAATAGCAAAACAGGAAAAATAACTGTTCTTTATAACTTGAAATTAGTTGATGGGAGTTGGAAAATTGAAAGCTCTCAAGTTATCCGCTAGTTAAAATTTACTAAAACTTACCAAGGAGGTAATTCTCAAATGACTAATTCACAACAAATCACAGATGACAAAAACCCAATGCTAGACCAAAATTCTGCCTCTGATATTTTTAATTTAGAAGAGAATAAATTACCTCATGCTGAATTAGAAAAATCTCCCCTCAATCCAGAAAAACTTAAATCTATGCCCCAGAATGTGCCTAATATTGAGCAGAATATTCAACAAGAAGAAACCCCTAATAACTTCAACTTAATTCAGCCAATAATTGATAACATTCATCAAGCTATTGCTCAATTACAAAAAGATTTTGAAGTCAAAGTTAAATACGATGAGAGCAAAGAACGTACCATTAATGCCCTTCATAAAGAGTTGCAAGATTATCGAGAAGATATGGTATTTAAAATTTTACGACCCTTAATTATGGACATTACTAGCATTTACGATCATCTCCAATTACTGACTAAGAAATATGGTAATTTATCTGAATCTAATTCTGCCAATTCCATAGCATCCGAGTTAACAAGCTTCACTGAAGAAATTGAAGAAATAGTTAGCCGTTACGGGTTTAAATTCTATCAAAATGACAGTGAAACTTATGACCGTAGTAAACAAAAAGCACAAAAAATTATTAATACTGATGACTCTACTCTCGATAAACAAATTGTAGAGCATCTGCGGATGGGGTTACAGTATCAAGAGCGAATTGTTCGTCCAGAAACCGTTAGTGTCTATCGTTATGTATCCAATCAATAAAAACCAAAAAATTTTTTCTTACCTCATTCACTTATTTTCTTATGATTGATTCCTCCCGTCCGAATTTCTTCTTACTTCTGGAAATTGACCCGAATCAACCTTGGTCTGAATCAGTATTTCAAGAAATTTTTACTCTGAAACAAACTGAGTGGACTAAAAAAAGCAAACATCCTAAATATCGGATGGAATATAACACCTACTTACAAATGCTTCCTGAAATTAAGGAAGTAATGGAAAATCCAAATTCAAGGCAAATTGAAGCTGATTATTTTCAGCAAAATTTTCAACTCAATAACCCTCAAGTTGAAGCAGAGCCTGATGCTAATCAACTGAATCAAAATAAACCCATTCAAAAAAACGTCAAGGAGACCAAGAAAATGTCTAAAATTACCCCTATTTTTGGTATTGACTTAGGAACGACCTATTCCTGTATCGCTTATGTTGATGAATATGGTCGTCCTAATGTAGTTGCTAATATGGAAGGAGACCGAACCACTCCCTCAGTCGTGCAATTTAATGGTGAGGAAAGAATTGTTGGTAAGGAAGCGAAAAATAGCAGTATGCTTGAGCCAGATAATACTGTAGATATGGTTAAACGCTTCATGGGTAAAGAGGGGTTTTCTTTTGAACATGAAGGAACATCTTATCGCCCCGAAGAAATTTCTTCTTATATTCTCCGTAAATTAGTAAAAGATGCTGAACAACAAACCAGTTATCAAATCAAAGATGTGGTGATTACTTGCCCTGCTTATTTTGGTATTCGTGAACGAGAGGCGACTCAATTGGCAGGGGAAACAGCTGGTTTAAATGTGCGTAGTATTATTAATGAACCTACAGCAGCAGCTATCTGTTATGGAGTCAATGAAGAAGCAGACCAGACGGTTTTAGTTTATGACTTAGGAGGGGGAACTTTTGACATTACTGTAATCAAGATTGAGGGTGGTAATATAACTGTTGTTTGTACCGAAGGAGATCATGATTTAGGTGGAAAAAATTGGGATGAAACCATTGTGACTTATTTGGCTCAACAATGGCAAGAAGAAACAGTATCTAGTGAGGATCCTTTAGAGTCCTCTGAAACTTTACAAGAATTATATGTTCGGGCTGAAGACGCCAAAAAAACCCTAACACAAAAAGGGGAAACTTCTATTCCTGTTATGCACAATATGCAACGAAAAAAAATTGAACTGACTCGTGAAACTTTTGATGAATTAACGAACAGTTTATTAGAAAGAACGATTGAGTTGACTAAAATCGCTATTGCTGAAGCGAAAAAGCGAGGAGTTGAAGACTTTGACCAAATCTTAATGGTAGGAGGTTCTACTAAGATGCCTCAAGTTGCTCGTCGTATTCAAGAAGAATTTGGCAAAGAACCTAAGTTTTGTGAACCCGATGAATCCGTTGCTAAAGGTGCCGCTATCTATGGTCATAAATTAATGCTGGATCAAGAAATTCGTATTAATATATCTGACAAACTTGGACTCAAACCAGAAGACGTTAAACTTGAAAATGTACCAGAAGAAACTAAGCAGAAAGCTGAACAAGAAGTTGCCGAAAATAATGGTTTAACATTAGGTGAAGTTCAAAAAGCAACCGAAACCAAAATTATTAATGTGACAAGTTGTAGTTTTGGCATTAAAGCACGTGTAAAAAATGAAGAAAAATTGGTTAATTTGATTAAGAAAAATGATCCTGTTCCAGCAGATGTTACTCAACGTTTTGGTACAGGATCGGCCAATCAAACAAGTGTTGAACTGTTAATTGCCCAAAATTCTTCAACTGATCAATATTATGAATTACACCTGAGTACAGAAATTGGGCAAGCAGAAATAAGCCTTCCTAGTGGTTTACCTCAAGGTACTCCTATTGATGTCACTTTTAAATTAAATGAACAAGGAATGCTTGAGATGTATGCTAAAGAACTATCAACAGGTCGAGATGCTACTGTCACTATTAAAACAGAAGGGGGTGTAACCGAAGAAGAAAAAGAAGCAATGAAAGCCCGCAACTCTAGTTTGGTCTATAGCTAATTTTTTACCTTTTGTTAGGGAATGGAGAATCATTTATTTTCCATTCTCCTCACTTTTTATAAAGTATTCACCCTGACAACTAAAATAATAAAATCATGAACAATTTTGTTGGTATTGACCTCGGAACTACCTTTTCAGTTGTCGCTTATATTAAAGATGGCAAACCGGAAGTCATTCCTAATAACCAAGGAAAAAGAATTACTCCCTCCGTTATTGATTTAGGTAGTAATCCGCCCCTTGTTGGCGATGATGCCAAAGAAAAACAAGCATTAGGAGATGAACAAGTTTATGCCTTTTTTAAGCGAGATATGGGCAATACCCACGCCCTTTATTTAGAGAATAATCAAGAATATACCCCCATTGATCTATCTTCAATGGTTCTCTCCTATCTTAAACACTGTGCCGAAGATTTTTTAGGTCAATCTGTCACCGATGCTGTGATTACTGTTCCTGCTTATTTTAATAATATGCAGCGTGAAGCCACCATTGAAGCAGGGAAAAAAGCTGGCTTTAATATTCTTAGAATTATTAATGAACCTACCGCTGCTGCGATCGCTTATGGAGTTCGCCCTAATCAAAATAATTCAAAAATTTTGGTTTATGACCTTGGAGGTGGAACATTTGACGTTTCTCTAGTAGAAGTTACAGGAGATGAACTTCGAGTCATTGCTACAGACGGAGATCATATTTTAGGCGGAAAAGATTGGGATGATCGCATTTTACAATTTCTCGCTACCCAATTTGAAGAAGATTTTGGCGTGGAATTAATGGGAGAAGACTTTAATGAATTAATGATTTTAGCAGAAAAAACTAAAATTAGCTTGTCAACAAAACAAGCGGTTAAAGTATCGGTTAAAGGCGGAGGACATCAAGCTAGTTATGAAATTACCCGTCAACAATTTGAGCAATTAACAAAAGACTTAATCGAAAGAACACAAATGTTAGTAAATATTGTCCTTGATGAAGCTAATTTAACATGGAAAGATATTGAGGGAGCAGTCTTAGTGGGGGGTTCTACGAGAATGCCAATGGTGCGTGAATATGTAGAAGAAATGTCAGGTAAACTACCTCTAAGTGGAGTGAATCCCGATGAAGCCGTCGCATTAGGGGCAGCGATTCAAGCCGCAATAGATATAGAAGCAAAACAACAAAAAAATCCTCAATTATTTTTGTCAGGAAAAACTCAATCTACTGAAACTTTACTCTTAGGAGGAGTGAAAAAATCGAGTGATGTTATTAGTCATAGTTTAGGAATGATTGCTGTTAGTGAAAATGGAGATAAATATATTAATAGTATTATTATTTCCAAAAATCAACCGATTCCCTCCCAACAAACCCGTCCCTATCAATTTCGAGTCAAAAAAGGAGAAGAAAATAAACTAGAAGTCTTTATGACACAAGGGGAAACCTTAGATCCTATGAGTTGTGTTTATCTTGGAAATTACGTCTTTACTGACATTCCGATGGTCAACTCGCGATTAGCAATTATTGACATCACTTATTCCTATAATTTGAGTGGTGTTGTTGAAGTTTCTGCGGTTGAAAGGAGTACCCAAAAACCCTTGACTTTAACCATTGAACCAGTCCCTTTAGATGTTCCAGATGATCGATTTACTAAATCTCCTCAAGAAACAGTTGTGCGAGAACATTTGAATATTTACCTTATATTTGACCTGTCTCTCAGTATGGCTTCAGATTCAGTTACTGTCAATCAGCTTATTTCTCAACCCATTACTGTAGATGAATTTAGACGCACAGTAAAGCGTGTTACACAAGACCCTCAAAGTCCGATTCAACAATCTGTCAAAGCTGCCAATAATTTTATTAGTCAATGTGACTTGACCACAACTTCAATCGGCATTATTGAATTTGCAGCAAACTCAAGAACAGCCCTCAAAGCTAATCAAAATATTCGACAAATAAATTGCGGAATTAACAACTTAATTCCCAGTTTACAAAATGGAATTAATGGAAGTGGTACAAGTGCAAATCCTTTTAATGATTTACTTAGCAATTTTAGACACACTAATGGATTAAGATATGGAGTGGTTTTAACTGATGGTGAATGGCAAAATGCTAATGCTGCCATCCAAACAGCTAAACGATGTCATGAAAAAGGAATTGAAATCATTGCTATCGGTTTTGGTGATGCTAACAGAGAATTTTTAAGACAAATTTCTTCACGAGATGATCTAAGTTTCTTTACGGATTTAAACCAATTGACTGAAACCTTTAGTACCATTGCTCAAGAATTAACAGAAAGTGGTGGACAAATTCGTTTAGAAACAACAACTAAACCGCAAGAAACCGAGCCGATCAATCCTGAACCAAATCAAAAATCAAATAATTGGCTGAAATTCTGGTAAATAAAATTAAATATTGTCAGCGATTTTAGCGAATTTTAGTAGATTCAAACCTTATTGTCAATTCAATTAAAGAGGAAACTATGGTTTTCAAACGAGATGCAGACTATTATGAAAAACAAGCTCAAAAATATGAAAAGCAAGCTAATGAATCCTTCAGAAAAGCTGAAGCTTATGATAAGAAAGCTCAAAACCATGTTCAAGGGACATCAGAATCCGTTAAATATACTTCTAAGTATCGAAAAGCCATGGAGGAAGGAACTGATAAAGAAAATAAAGCTAATCAAGCAAGAAGAAAAGCTGAAGAAATTCGTGGAAAAGAAAATGAGCGTTCTTCTGGACGTGGTAAATAATCTAATCGGGAGTTTTATTACTTATACGATCATTATTTTCTTGGTAAACCTTTGAATTTTCTTAACCACCATCATGAGCCTTATTAGTTTATTTCTTAATCTCACTGTTCAACTAATCACAATTACTCTAAAAATTACTTTCCAAATTTTAGCAGCAATTATTCAGTTACCTTTTATGTTATTTAATGGATTATTCTCAGGATCTTCAGGATTTTCTGCTCCCAATTTACAAGGTTTCAAAAAAAGAGGTAAATCATTAGGATTTGGAGCGCAACCCGAAGATCAAGGCAATGCTCACTGGGCAACAGATAGGGAAATTAAAGATGCTCATTTATATAGTTCAGTGGGATTAATTTTGGGTAAATCTTTATCCAATAATCAAGAATTTATTCGCTGGAATCCTGAAGGACATTTAATTACAATTGCTGGAACTGGTTCGGGTAAAGGGATCAGTACCGTTGTGCCGAATCTTCTTACCTATCCTGGGCCGATTGTGGTTACAGATCCCAAAGGAGAAAACTATGAAATTACTGCCAGAGCGCGAAAAGATATAGGACATAAAGTTTATTGTCTTGACCCTTTTAATGTATGTCCTAATGCCTCTAAAGCCCAATTTAACCCCTTAGATTTAATCGATACCTCTAACCCTAATTTTGCCGATGAAGCCAAAATCTTAGCTGATTTATTAGTTTTACGCACAGGAGAAGAAAAAGACCCTCACTGGGATGACAAAGCCAGAGCTATTTTATCTGGAATTATTATGTTTGTTGCTTTCTTTTCTCCTAAAGGAAAACGTAATCTAGGAGAAGTCAGAAATATTGTTATGGCTTCTTCAGATAAGTGGGAAACGATTATAGAAACAATGGAATCAGCCACCGAAGCAGATGGATTAATTGCACGAACAGCAGTGATGATCGAAAGAATGGCGGATGAAGAACGCATGAGTGTTTTCTCTGCTATGGAAAAACATACTGAGTTTCTTGATTCTCGTCCTGTTGTCACTTCCTTAGCCAAAAGCAGTTTTAATATTTGGGATTTAAAAAATGGAAAAATTTCAATTTACTTTGTTTTACCTGCGGCTGAAATAGCCATGTATTCACGTTTATTAAGGGTTTGGATTGGCTCTTGTATTAGAGCAATGGTTAAAAAGCCCGGTAAACCCACTTATCCCACCTTATTTATGCTTGATGAAGCCGCCAATTTAGGTAAAATGGACTTAATTTCTCAAGGGGTTACTTACCTTAGAGGTTATGGCGTTACCTTATGGATTATTCTGCAAAACTTATCTCAACTTGAAGAACTTTATAACAAAGGTTGGGAAACTTTTCTGGGCAATACAGTTATTCAGCAATATTTTGGCATACAAGATATTAAAACCTCAGAATATGTCTCTAAAAAAGCTGGAAAAACCACGATTAGAGTATTAAGTACCAATGAAGGAAGAAACACAGGTGCTTCTAATAATCCTATTGGTTTTTCTATATCTAATTCCAGAGGGCGTTCTTCAGCATTAACTGTTTCTGAAACCCCACGTCCTTTAATTATGCCCGATGAAGTTACTCGTTTAAGTCCCGATGAAGCGATTATCTTTATGCGTGGAAAGCCCCCAATTCCTGTTCAGAAAGTTCCTTATTTTCTAGATCCCTTTTTTGCTGGAATGTATGACGATAATCCTTATCATCAATCTATGTAAGTTTTTTTACCATTAACACAACCCAAAACCATTAGGAGAATATTATGTTTAACTCAAAAGGCTTTTTAAGCAAAAAACAACCTATAGAAGATGATATATTTCCCATGAATATTCTAATCGAAAACAGAGTTTCTAATGATGATTTAACAGATATTATTTCTCAAATACTTAACTTAGAAAGGAAAGATATTTTTGTTGTTGAAGATATCCAAGATTTGCGAATTAAAATTCCTAATAATATTAAAGTCATTTGTGAAACTATCAATATTGAAGGTGATTTCCGAACTTCTCTTAGTCTTTATCCTAAAAGTAAAATAGCGCAATATATTATCCAACAATTTTGCAATGAAAATCAATTAGCAAAAAAAATATGCGATATATTGAAATGCAATTGTTTAACCAAAAAGGAATCTTTATCAGATGAAGATTGTTATTGGTTAATTCAACATAACTCTGATGAACTCAGATATCTATATTTAGATTCTCAAAAATTAGATGAAGGTATTTATGTAATTGAAAAAAACTAGAAAGATATATGATCTATTTAAAATTATTATGGAGACAAACATGGATACTAATCAAAAATTTCCTCTAGGACGTAACCGAGAAGGAACACTAAATGATTTAAAAGAGCCGAAAGAATGTCATTATAATGATTGTATTTTGACAAGACAACAGAGAGATAATGTCAATCCAAAAAATGTTGTAGGTGACAGAAAAACAATTAAAGAGGATTTAGAAAAAATTAAAAAGGGTCAATTTGATAAAAAGGAGACATTACAAACAGAAACGGGAACTGTAACTCGATTTACAGTTCAAAATCGTTCCTATTTGACAACAGGAAGTGGTAAAATTTGTCCTGAAGCTGGTTCTCCAGGCACGACTCAACTTAATAAATGTCAAACTGGAATACTTTCAACATTAAATGAACGAGGATTATCATCAAACTCTAAGGAAATTCTGTTAAATAGACAAAATTCTAGTCCGCAAAATGTCGATAAAGCGATAGAAGTATGGCAAAAGGGTAAAGGGAAAAATGTAAGTTCTCAAGAGATAGATACTTGGAAACGTCAATATGCAAGCGAATATAAGAAGAAAAATTCACCAACTTTGACCCAGAGTAAAAGTCTTTCTCAAAGAAAACGATGATAGTTTTATCAGGAATTGAAAGTTATTTTATTTAAGAGCCAAACTATTCTTATCTTCAAATCAAAATTATGAAAATGTTAAACTACTTAAAACTCCAAACTATTTTTTCAGAGAGAGCCTTTTTAGCAATTATCGCCGAAACCTATGAAAGCTCTAAAACAGAAACAGGTGGAATTTTCTTGGGAATAAAAACAGTTAATATATGGTACATTCTCGAAACATTAGATCCAGGCATACATCCTATTTTTCAACCCGGTTATTTTGAATATGATACTGAGTATATTAATCATTTATCTAAGAAAATAGGAAGATATTATCAGGAACCTATAGAACTTCTTGGACTTTGGCATAGACATCCTAGTAGTTTTGATTGTTTTTCACAAACTGATGATATAACAAATAAAAAATATGCTTCTCAAAATTCTGATGGAGCTATTTCTGCCCTAGTTAATCTTGACCCTGATTTCCGATTAACGATGTACCATGTTTTAATTGAACCCGATTCTTTATCACGCCCTCAATATACTAAAATTCCTATAGAAGTAGGCGACCACCTCATCCCAGAAAAATTTTTAACCCTCAAATCCTTCCCAGATTCCTTAGAAAATATTAATCAACATTGAAAATATAGCTATAATGAGAAAAATTATCTTCATAGATTATGCCAAGACTAAATACAAGTGATACAGTTAAAGAACAACTCTCTCTTTTGTTAAGAAGATTATTAACGTATGTAAACGGTGAATTAGTAGATCAAGCTTATTGGTCAGATAAAATAATCTATAACTGGTTGAAATATGATAAACCTCACCCAAAACTAATTGTCAAAACAGAATTAAAGGTTTTGGTAGATTTTTGCAACGCTGATACTAAAAAAACATCAGTTATTTCTCTCACTACAATTCAGATGAGAAATGTTCTTGATGTTTTAAAAGATTGGGGAATTCTTACAGATAATCGCACGAATCCTCAAGGATCACGACAACGGCACTTCACCCTCAACCTTTGGAGTTCATTTACAGAAGAAAATTTGTGGAAGTTTGAAGAAGAATGGGATAAGCGTAAATCTCCTGGTCTTGAAAACTCATCGGTTAAAACAGAAATAAATTATGATAATTTCGGATTAATTCCTGATACTTCTCAGATTTATGGGAGAGAAAAAGAACTAGAATTATTAAAACAAAAGTTTTTTCAAAATAGTCCCCCGTGTAAAATTATCGGAATTTTCGGAATAGCAGGAATCGGAAAAACATCTCTTGTCTGTAAACTGATTGAGCAAATTCAAGAGGAATTTCCCCGTGTTATCTATTGGTCTTTTTTGAATCCTCCTTTACCCCTAGAATTTCTGGAAAATACAAGTAATATTATTTCACAAAATATTAGTTTTAAGACAGAAGATAATTTTAAAATAAAACTGATAAAATTTATCAAGATACTAGCCAAATATCGTTGTTTATTATTTTTAGATAATATTGATGCGATTATTGAGCATGAAAACTATCGAGAATATAGCGAAATTTTACAAGCAATTGGTCAGTCAAAGCACAACAGCTGTTTAATTATAACCAGTCGAAAAATTCCTCAAGAACTTGAATCGTTAGTGGGAAATAAAACTTCAACTTATTTCCGAGAGTTACAAGGACTTGACTATCAAACTGGACGACAAATTTTGGGAGATATTGACACCTTTCATGGTTCAGAGGATGAATGGCAATTTTTAATTCAACAAGTCTGTCACGGCAATCCTTTATTCATCAAATCTATCGCTCATCATATTCAAGAAGTTCATCATAATAATCTCTCGGATTTTCTGTTAAAAGGGAATCTTCTGATAGAAAAAATTGAGTCTATTTTAAATTCTTACTTTCAGCAACTATCTAATTTAGAAAAAGCGATTATTTTTGAGTTAGCGATTAATCGAAATCCAGTTTCTTTGTCGGAACTAGAACATAATATTATCATTGAACCTGATGGTAAAAGTATCCAAGAAGGGATCAGATCATTATCTAGCAAAATTCTGTTAGATAAAAAAGATGACTACTTTACCATACATCCTCTACTGATTGAATATTTCACTCAAAAAATTATTACCATAGCAACCGAAGAAATCAAAACTCAAAAATTCCAATTATTAAGAAGTAACTCCTTGACTAAAACTACTGTTCCTGATTATCTAAGAAAGATTCAAATTAATGTTATTTTACACCCAATAATCAATAACTTAATTCATAATTTTCAAGAAAATAATCTAGAAAGCAAACTAATTGATTGTTTAAAGACATTAAAAAATGAACCTTCTGGACAAATTGGCGGCATTGCTGGCAATATTATTAACTTACTTAATATACTGAAAAATGGTCACTTAATCGGCTACGATTTTTCCCATATCTCCATTCGACAAGTCGATTTTTCAAACATTAGACTCAACCAAGTATATTTTTCCTATTCACAGTTTTTTGACTGTATTTTCCCTCAAACTTGTGGCAGTATTTTATCAATTTCTTGCAGTCAGTTTAATCGCTCTTTTCCAAGAGAAGAGCTTTTAGCAACTGGTGACAGTCATGGGATGATTTACCTCTGGAAAGTCAAACAAGATGGAAAATTAGAATTAAGCAAAAGTTTTCCTGCTCACGGAAGCTGGGTGTGGTCAGTAGCCTTAAATTCCGAGGGACAGTTACTAGCAAGTGGGGGACAAGACGGAATTGTTAAAATTTGGTCTATTACAACAGATCTATCTATAAATTGTCATTCTTTGCCCCACCCTTCTCAAAAACATTATGCTCCTATTAGATCAGTTACTTTTAGTGCTGATAGTAAGTTTTTAGCCACAGGAAGTGAGGACAAAACTATTAAAATATGGTCAGTTGAAACAGGAGAATGTCTCCACACCCTTGAAGGACATCAAGAACGAGTAGGTGGTGTTACCTTTAGTCCAAATGGTCAACTTTTAGCCAGTGGGAGCGCTGATAAAACTATCAAAATATGGTCAGTTGACACGGGAGAATGTCTCCATACTCTTACAGGACACCAAGATTGGGTTTGGCAAGTTGCCTTTAGTTCCGATGGTCAACTTCTAGCCAGTGGAAGTGGGGATAAAACCATTAAAATATGGTCTATTATAGAAGGAAAATATCAAAATATTGATACTTTAACAGGACACGAAAGCTGGATTTGGTCAATTGCTTTTAGTCCGGACGGTCAATATATAGCCAGTGGGAGTGAAGATTTTACACTGCGGTTATGGTCAGTAAAAACCAGAGAATGTCTTCAATGTTTTAGGGGATATGGCAATCGATTATCATCGATTACTTTCAGCACCGATAGTCAATATATTTTGAGTGGTTCTATAGATCGTTCGATCCGATTATGGTCTATCAAAAACCATAAATGTCTTCAACAGATTAATGGTCATACTGACTGGATCTGTTCAGTAGCTTTTAGTCCCGATGGAAAAACATTGATAAGTGGAAGCGGAGATCAAACGATTAGATTATGGTCAGGGGAAAGTGGCAAAGTAATTAAAATTTTACAAGAAAAAGATTATTGGGTTTTATTGCATCAAGTCGCAGTTAGTCCGAATGGTCAACTGATTGCTAGTACCAGTCACGATAACACCATCAAACTTTGGGATATTAGGACAGATGAAAAATACACTTTTTCCCCAGAACATCAAAAGCGCGTATGGTCGATTGCTTTTAGTCCTAATAGTCAAATGCTGGTAAGTGGTAGTGGAGATAATTCTGTTAAGCTTTGGTCAGTTCCGAGAGGATTTTGTCTTAAAACTTTTGAGGAACATCAGGCCTGGGTATTATCAGTAAATTTTAGTCTTGATGGAAAATTAATAGCAACTGGTAGTGAAGATCGAACTATTAAACTCTGGTCTATTGAAGGTGATATGACTCAATCTTTGCGGACTTTTAAAGGTCATCAAGGAAGAATTTGGTCTGTTGTCTTTAGCTCTGACGGTCAGCGATTAGCCAGTTCAAGTGATGATCAAACGGTCAAAGTTTGGCAAGTCAAAGATGGTAGATTAATTAATAGTTTTGAAGGTCATAAGTCTTGGGTATGGTCAGTAGCTTTTAGTCCCGATGGGAAGTTACTAGCAAGTGGGGGGGATGACGCAACGATCCGAATTTGGGATGTTGAAACAGGTGAACTTCATCAACTCCTGCGTGAACATACTAAAAGTGTCAGATCAGTCTGTTTTAGTCCCAACGGTAACACATTGGCCAGCGCAGGTGAAGACGAGACGATTAAACTTTGGAACCTAAAAACAGGAGAATGTCAGAACACTTTACGCTCTCCTAGACTTTATGAACAAACAAATATTAAGGGAGTAGAAGGGTTGAATTATGAAACGAGCAACACCATGAAAATTTTAGGAGCTTTTCTGTCACGTTGAAAAGAAGATATAAGTTAGTCAAGGTAGTCTCAATGAGAGGTAATCCCGATCTGAAAATCCCTAAAACCCCACACCCCACTTCATAATTCATCATTCATAATTCATAATTCACCCTCCCATGTAGTCTTAACGGGTTACTCCATCCACCACTGGACGGACATCGCTGCCCTCAAAATAGCCGGGGTTGCCTGTCCAGTTGAAATCCGACACGCGGATGTTGAGTATTCCCAACTGCAGCACCGGGTTATACCGCAAAATTAAACTATAGGTGCGACGACTCCATTCGAGAAAATATTCTGTACTGATTTCCTTAGCTTGATCGATACTATAAACACTCTGGAAACCCACACGGATCGGACCATACACCTGTTGAGTTATACCATAGGACATTGTTTGTTGATCAACAAAGCGATCAAAGAAAAAGGGTGATTGTCCGTTAACCAAACCCTGACTAAAACTAATATTAAACCCAGTATAGTCGAAAAAATTGCGGGAAAAACGCCCAAACTGCCCTAATAATCCCACGGTTCCCGTGACGGAATTTTGCGTCTCTCCATTGGTGTAATAACCGGTGACACCGGTGACACCGGTGACAAGAGCAATATAGGGTTGAACGGGAACGGGAGAAAATCTTAAACCTTGGTCGGGGGTCGGTGGTAAAGTGGGAGCAGACCAGAGTAAAAAACTGCGATTGAGGGAGACAGCACCCTGAAAACGGCTTAAATTAGTAACATTATCTGTTGCATTGGCCGCTAGGAGGTCACTGCGATCGGTGGGTGCGTTGACATTCTGTAGGGAAGCTTGATAACTGAGTCTAATATCCGTATTCGGGACGACAATCACCGGTGAGGTCAAAATTGCCCCAAAACTGCTATTAACCGTCTGAAAACCTAAAGAACCGTTAAAGAGACGCTCGCGATAATTGTACTCCACATTGAGCAGATAGGGATCTTGCAACTGTCCGATCGTCTGTTGAAAGCGAATTTTAGAACGAACACTGTTTTCGATCTGTTCCAAATCTAAATTAGAAAAAGAAGCTGTCGCTTGCAAAAACGAGCGCTCACCAAAATTAGTGGCAAAATTGCCCAATAAACCAAAAGCTTTCGGACTAAGGGGCGAAACTTCACCACCTCCCGGGTTAGCTGAGGGAAAAGCATCGGGATTAAGGACTTTTTGAATTAAATATTGCGGTGTCAACTCAAAAATAGTCTTCGGTGTCTCCACTAAAGTTAGGGGACTTTCTACGAAAAATCCGCCCCGATCCTCCCCATCATAGCCCGGGGCAATTAAAAAAGGACGACGACGACGGCGATCGAAAGTGAGACTATTAATAAAAGTGGGTGCCACTACCCGTTGATCGAAAACCAACTGGGAATTACTCATCCGCAACTCATCGGTAAAGGGGCCGGTACTGCGAAAAGTGGCGGAATTGGCCCGAACTTCCAATTCAGGGGGGGAAAAAGGGTCATTTGTCAGACGCACATTAGTGGCATTCCACACCTTACCATCAAAATTTAAGCGTTCGGCCTGAAAACGGACACGATTAATCGTTCCCCCCGACGGACTACTAATATTCTGTCGATCGCGCCGACTGGGATCCTGTCCCCCGACGACAAATTGAAAACCCTCTCCCGTGGTGATTCTCTGCAAGGGTTGATTTAATGCCAAACGATCGGTTAGGGTTCCAAAAGAACCACCGGCCCCCACATCCGTGGGCAGCGTTTGCCCTAAATCCCTAGCGGTGCTGGGTTGAAAAATCTCCCCATTAGCATTAAATACCACACCGCTATCCTGGACGAAATAATACTCAAAGCGATCGCCGCGCAGGATTTGATCTCCCCGGGTTAGGATCACCTGGCCCTCCGCTACCGCTAACTTTTCGGGAAGATTAATCTGTAAGCGATCGGCTGTTAGTACACTTTGGGCAAAACGTAGGGTGACATTACCCCTAGCGGTGATAATCTGCCGATTTTGGTCAAATTCCTGCTCATCGGCCACTAATTCTAGGGGTCTTTCCCCTTCTGGATTAACTGCAGCGGTCTGAGCTAGGCTGTTATTGAGAGAAATCAAGTATTCTTGGCTGGTTTTTTCGCCTTTTTTCCGCACTAATAGCCGAGTTGAGCCATTTTTCTGGTTAAGAGCTTTTTGATTTAATCCTGAAACTATCTCGGTTTCGGGATGAATGGTGACACCAACGGCTGCGGGGGGTGGAGAATTCTGAACAGAAAGGGGTTTTCCTAAAGCTGCCGCATCACCCCCACTGCTAGGTAAAGGTTCTAGGGGAATACCCTGATCGGGAAGCAAGGGTTTTACCTCGACGGTTTCCGGGGGTGGAGTGACGGTGAGGGGAATAGAAACGCTCTCTTCTGAAGGCTTTTTTGCTTCTAGAGGTACTGGGGTGACAGGGAGGGGAACTACAGACGTGGAAATATTTTCAGAAACTTGATGCTCCTCCGTTTCCGGTTCGGCTACAGTATTAATCAGGGCAGGTGGTTCAACAGCTAAGAAAAAAAAAGACATGACTGCACGAGTCGGCGATCGAAATAGAGGACGAGCGAACCTCAATGATACTACCATGATCATTATTTCTAGGGAGACAGGGAAAGTTTAATAACTTGTTCCCTGTGCCTCTACCCTAGAACCAGTTTGTTAATTGTCTTCTACTCAAAGTCTTTGCGTCCGGGGTTACGGGTAGGATCGCCGGAAAGGAAGCCAAAGATAAAAAGTAAGACAAAGAAGGAAACAACGATATAAACGGCGATTTTTAGGGTTAACATTACTAAGACGTTCTCCTTAGACTAGATTAATTCAATAACAGGGGTGAGCATACCTTGACCTACTTTACCCCATTTGGGCGATCCCTGAACAGAGAAAAGTGATCGGTTCTCAGTGAGCAGATGTGAGTTTTTAGTTTACTGATTACTGTTTATTGGGTACTGATCACTGAAAATACGACTAAATAGCCTATTTTTAGCTGATTTATGAATAATATCGGTAAATTATATGTGGTGGGAACGCCGATCGGCAATTTAGACGATCTGACTTTGCGGGCCCTGGCAACTCTCAAAAAAGTCTCTCTAATTGCTGCCGAAGATACCAGACACACGGGCAAATTATTACAGCATTTTGATATTTCAACCCCTCAAATTAGTTACCATGAACATAATCGCCTTTCCCGTCTCGATGAGTTATTAAATATTCTCAGCCAAGGTCAGGATATCGCTTTGGTTACTGATGCGGGAATGCCGGGGATTTCTGACCCTGGTTATGAGTTAATTAAAGCTTGTATAGAAGCTCAGATCGAAGTGGTTCCCATCCCCGGAGTAACGGCGGTAATTACTGCTTTAGCGGTGTCGGGATTACCGACGGAAAGATTCTGTTTTGAAGGATTTCTTCCGGGTAAGGAAAAGCTGAGACAAGAGCGCTTAGAGGGTTTAAAAACTGAAACGAGAACGATGGTTTTTTATGAAGCACCCCACAAACTTATTAAGACTTTGGAGGATTTACGGGAAACTTTCGGACCAACGAGAAAGATAGTTTTAGGTCGGGAATTAACCAAGCTTTACGAAGAAATTTGGCGAGGAACTGTCGCCGAGGCGATTAATTTATATCTGGCGAATAAAAGTCCTAAAGGAGAATTTACTATCGTAGTTATGGGCAACAATCGGTTCGATACTATCCAATTATCCGACGAGGAATTAAAACGGGAATTAAAACAAATTATCGAAGGAGGAGTTAGTCGATCGCAAGCCAGCAGACAATTAGCACAGGTTACTAATTTATCCCGCAGTCGTTTATACAAATTAGCCCTAGAAATTTGATGATTATCAATTTTTATTCCCACCGCTAACCCTCGATTACTTAGCTGATTGAAGTAACAAAATTCCCCCAGCAGTTAATCCCAAAATATTGGGCAACCAAGCGGCCATCAAGGGGGTTAAAACTCCGCCAATGCCTAAGGAACTGGTGACAAAAGATAGGAGATAATAGGAGAAAATTAGGACAATACAAATACCGAAACTGGTGGCTTTGTTAGAATTTTGGGGACGTAATCCCAAGGCTGCGCCAATCATCCCAAAAACTAAACAAACAAAGGGTAAAGATATTTTCTGCTCGATTTGAACCTGTAGTTTTCTAATTTTGGTAGGATTGCCGCTTAATTGCAGTATTTTTAGGTATTCCTGCGCTTGTCTGAGGGTCATTTCTGAACCATCTCGGCCTCGAAAAGCTAAATCTAAAGGGGTACGCGGTAGGGCTAATTGTTGATGTTGAAAGCGGACAATATTACGATAGGAACCATTAGGATCAATTAGATAAATTGTGCCGTTATAAAAATCCCAAATATTTTTCTCAATATTCCAAGAAGCTGATTCTGAGGTAATAATTTGATTAACTTCCGGTTGGGTGCGATCGAGAATGGTTAAACCTAACATTTCTTGACCGTTAAATCTTTCGGCATAAAATAACCTTCTTAATACCGTTTGCGATTCCCCTCCATCCGGTGGCCGCACTTTGCCGTATTCAGGATAAATAATATTATCTTCAATAAAAGATTTGCGATTTGGTCGCAGAGCTTTCGTCATGGTAGCATTAGCTTCATAACTGGCAGCTGGAGCCACATAATCATTAAAAACGTAGGTTAATCCCGTCACTATTAAACTTAGCACAATGGCGGGAATTATTAGGCGATAAACACTAATTCCAATACTTTTAAAAGCAATTAATTCGCTATCACTGGCTAAACGACTGTAGGCCATTAAAGCTGCTAAAAGTATCGACATGGGAAAGGCTAAAACAATAAACTCTGGCATTTTTAATAAGAGAATTTTTAGGGCCAAAGTAAAAGGTAAACCCGATTCAGTAATCCGTCGCACTAAATCAAATAAAGTGCCGATCGCCACTCCCAAGGAAGTGAATAAACCCATACCAAATAGAAAGGGTAATAATAACTCGACAAAAATATAGCGGTCTAAGATGGTGAATCCGGGTATTCTACTTAAATTTCCTTGCCAATTGCCAACTTTCATGATATAATGCAGCGATTTTTTTATTAATAACAATTATCTTAAGAAATTATCACCCAAATAATACTGACGCACCAGAGGATTATTATACAGTTCTTCGCCACTTCCCGCCGCTAAAATCTGTCCTTCGCGCATGATATAAGCCCGATTAGTGATAGCCAAAGTTTCTCGAACATTGTGATCGGTAATTAAAATTCCCATCTGACGATCCCTTAAACCAGCGATCATCGCTTGAATCTCGGACACAGCGATCGGATCCACCCCAGCGAACGGTTCATCTAATAACAAAAATCTTGGTCCGTTGACTCCCACCGCTAAAGCGCGAGCTAATTCCGTCCTTCTTCTTTCTCCTCCAGAAACGTAAGCGCCTTTAGTGCTAACAATCTTATCGAGGCGAAATTCTTTTAGTAAATCATAGAGACGATTTGCCCGTTGGGAAAAAGGAACTCCCGACTGTTCTAGGGCTAACTGAATATTTTCTGATACAGTTAAATAACGAAAAATACTGGCCTGCTGCGTTAGATAGCCAATACCCAGACGCGCCCTTTGATTAAGAGGTAATTTGGTAATTTCTTTTTGATCGAGCCAAACGCGCCCCAGATTCGGTTTAATTAATCCCGTGGCGATATAAAAAGTTGTGGTTTTCCCCGCGCCATTTGGTCCTAATAACCCGACAATTTCCCCCGGGGCAACGGTAATACTCACTCGGTTAACCACGAGTCTTTTACCGTAGGATTTATGGATATTTTCTAATACTAAAGTCATCTTTATCCGGTGTTGGGGTGTGGGGTGTGGGGTGTGGGGTGTGGGGTGTAGGGTGCAGGGTGTGGGGTGTGGGGTGTAGGGTGTAGGGTGTGGGGTGTGGGGAAGTGGGGGGGTGGGGTGTAGGGTGTAGGGTGTGGGAAGAATAACTAAAAATAATCTCCTGATTCCTGATTCCTGACTCCTGACTCCTAATCACTGCGGGTTAATAATTGGAGCAGCGGGGAGGGAAGGGGAAGGTATGGGTGCAGGTGTCGGGGAAGCTGCCGGTTGGGGAGATGTTTCGTTATCTTTGACTAAATAAATTGACTCCACCTGCTGACTGGTTTGGGGAGTAGCGATAAATCTACCCTCATCGACTAGATAAGTCATCGTTTCAGCGCGGATACTGTTACCTTCCTGCAAAACATAAACGTTACCCGTCATCACTAAACGACGTTCGCGGCTAAAATACTGAGCTTGGGCAGAAGTGGCCTGCATTTTGCGGGCAGGGTAGAACACTTGTACGTTACCCCGAGCGGTAATTACCCCCGTTTTTGAGTTTGCCTCCTGAATATCCGATCGCACTGTCATGGCATTACCGGGTACAATATTCTGCTGTGCCTTGACTAGGGGAGAAGTACCTAATCCCATGACTAAGCTAGTAGAAACGAGGGTAACTAGCCATCCCCTGATTTTTGTGGATCTTGCTCTCATAGAAATGTCACCTATAAGTAAATGGTTTCAATTAAATTGAAGATAAATCGCCCCTTGATCCTCCCTTAATCCCCCCTTGATAAGCTGTCCTTTAGTCACATCTTTCTTAACATTTCAAACCTTTGTAGCACAAGGCTTTCAAGACTCGGTTAACAATTTGTAATATTCCTTGTTGACACCCTTACTGACAAAGAAAAAACTGAAATCAA